>NZ_QETJ01000134.1:0-14012 GCF_003105095.1 Pseudomonas sp. NDM
CCCTTGTAGGAGTGAGCCTGCTCGCGATCGCGGTGGAACAGTCGACATCATCCGTGACTGACAAACCGCTATCGCGAGCAGGCTCACTCCTACACTGGATTTCCGGTGTCGCTGTAATAATTTGCATCAACTGGTTACATTTATAACCCCTGCGCATCAATTTCCGGAAACGCCATGGCCATCAACTTCGACCTCAACGACCTGCAAGCCTTTCGCGCGGTGGTCGAGCAGGGCAGTTTTCGCAAGGCTGCCGACACCGTGCGCCTGTCGCAACCGGCGCTGAGTCGGCGCATCGAAAAGCTCGAAGACGCCCTCGGCGTGAAACTGTTCGAGCGCACCACGCGCAAGGTCAGCCTGACCCAGGCCGGACGCGGTTTCATGCCCAGCGTCGAGCGGTTGCTGGATGATCTCGACATCGCCTTGCTCGGCATCAGCGAAGTCGCCTCGACCCGTTTGGGGCATGTCACCGTCGCCTGTGTGCCATCGGCGGCGTACTACTTCATGCCGCGCGTGGTCGCGCGCTATCACCAGCAATTTCCGCGAATCAAAGTCAAAGTCCTCGATTCCAGCGCGCATGATGTGTTGAGTGCGGTGGTCAATGGCGAGGCGGATTTCGGTTTGAGTTTTCTCGGCACGCAGGATGCCAAAGTCGAGTTCGAACCGCTTGTGCAGGAGTGCTATGTCGTCGCCTGTCGCCGCGATCATCCGCTGGCCGGGCGCAGCAGCGTCAGCTGGGACGAATTCTATCAGCAGGACTACATCGCGCTGGACAAGACTTCGGGCAATCGCTTCCTGCTTGATCAGGCCTTGGGCGGGGTGGTGCCGCAGCGTCAGAGCATTTGCGAGACGCGGCACGTGACGACGATGATCGGCCTGGTGGAGGCGGGTTTGGGCGTGGCGGCGGTGCCGTTGATGGCGATGCCCGGGCCGGACCATCCGATCCTGACGCGGGTGCCGCTGACCGAGCCGCAAGTGATGCGCAGTGTCGGCATCATCAAGCGCCGGGATCGTACGTTGACCCCGGCGGCATTGGAACTGGAGCGGCTGGTCGTCGAGATGCGCGTCCAGCCGCCAACGATCAGCGCTTGACCGAATCCAGTCCGGTGGCCTGCACGTCAGCCTGAGCGGCCGGTGCTGCGAGGTAGGCGAGCAAGGCTTTGGCCTCTTCTGGATGCTCGGCCGTGACCGGAATACCCGCGGCAAAACGCGTCACCGACTGCACCGATTCCGGAATCTTCGCGACGAAGCTCACGCCCGGTACCGGCAGCAATTCGCTGACCTGCTGGAAGCCCAATTGATAGTCGCCCGTGGCAACCACCGAACCGACCGGGATCTTGGCGATCATCTTGGCTTTCGGTTTCAGCTGATCTTCGATACCGAGTTTCTTGAACAACTGCTGCTCGATATACACGCCGCTGGCGCTGTCGGAGTACGCCACCGATTGCGCGTCGAGCAGGGTTTTCTTCAGGCCATTCACGCTGCTGATGTCCGGTTTCGCTGCACCTTCACGCACCACCATACCGATCCGCGAATCCGCCAGTTCAACGCGGGACGCCGGGTCGACCTTGCCTTGTTTGATCAGCTCATCAAGGGCGTAACCGACCATGATCACCACGTCGGCGTGCTCACCGCGCGCCAGACGATTGGGAATCGCTTCCGGTGCCTTGCCCATCGACGGGCCGAGGCTGGTGGTCAGGGTGTTGCCAGTCGCAGCGGCGAATTTCGGCCCGAGGATCTTGTAGGCGGCAGTGAAACCACCGGAGGTCATCACGCTGAGTTCTTCGGCCTGGGCCGCGACGTTGAAGGCGAGACCGGCGAGCAGGGCGGTGACAGTAAAGAGTTTTTTCATGGCGAGTTTTTCCTCAGGCCGCGACAGGTTGCAGACGACCACCGGCACGGCGGTACAGATAAAGCGTGGCGCACAGTGCGCACAGGGCACCGATGCTCATCCAGTAACCTGGCGCGGCTTTGTCGCCGGTGTACTGGATCAGGAAGGTCGACATCGCCGGGGTGAACCCACCGAAGATCGCTGTGGCCAGGCTGTAGGCCAGCGAGAAACCGGCGACGCGCACTTCCACCGGCATGATTTCGGTCAGCGCCGGAATCATCGCGCCGTTGTACAGACCGTAGATGAACGACAGCCACAACAACGACAGCAGCATGTTGGTGAAGCTCGGCGCCTGCACCAGGAACGACAGCGCCGGATAAGTCGTGGCCAGGGCCAGCAGGGCCATGCCGATCAGCACCGGGCGACGGCCGATGCGGTCCGACAACGCACCGCCAATCGGCAGCCAGAAGAAGTTCGACACACCCACCAGCAACGTCACCAGCAGCGCGTCGGAAGTGCTCAGGTGCAGCACGGTTTTACCGAAGGTCGGCGCGTACACGGTGATCAGGTAGAACGCGGTGGTGGTCAGCGCGACCATCAACATCCCGCCCAGCACCACGCCCCAGTTCTGACCCAGGGTGCGGAATACTTCGCGCATGCTCGGACGATGTTTGCGCGCGGCGAACTCTTCGGTTTCCGCCAGATTGCGGCGCAGGAAGAAAATGAACGGAACGATCATGCAACCGACGAAAAACGGAATGCGCCAGCCCCAGGCAGCCACTGCTTGTGGCTCCATCCACTGGTTCAGACCGTAGCCCAGCGCAGCCGCCACGATGATCGCCACTTGTTGACTGGCCGACTGCCAAGCGGTGAAAAAGCCCTTGCGGCCCGGCGTGGCGATCTCGGACAGATACACCGAAACACCCCCCAGTTCTGCACCGGCGGAGAAGCCTTGCAGCAGCCGGCCGATCAGCACCAGCGCCGGTGCGAACAAGCCTATGGTTTCGTATCCGGGCACCAGCACGATCAATATCGTGCCGCTGGCCATGATCGACAGGGTGACGATCAGACCTTTGCGCCGACCGACATCATCGATGTACGCACCGAGCACGATAGCGCCCAGCGGACGCATCAGGAAGCCTGCGCCAAACACCGCGAAAGTCATCATCAGGGAGGCGAACTCGCTGCTCGCCGGGAAGAACACCGCCGCGATCTGCGTGGCGTAGAAGCCGAACAGAAAGAAATCGAACTGTTCGAGGAAGTTGCCCGAGGTCACCCGGAAGATGGCCCCGGCCCGCGAGCCGTTGGTAGGGATTGAGGCTGTCATAGAAAAGTACTCCACCGCTTTTATGACGTGCGCTACGGAGAAGCGGCGCACGGTTTTTATTGAGGTGGATGGTGGCGCAGATGTAACAATCTGTTAATTGCATTGTTGGCATGGATTGATGCGTGTTGCGGATCAATCCGTGACGTGGAGCGCTGTCAATGTGGGAGCGAGCGTGCTCGCGAAGGCGTTTGGTCAGGCGGTGATTTGTTCAGGTCGACCGGGTACATATCCGTTGCTGCGGGTGTTGCTGATTACGGTTCCGCCCTTACGGCGGGTCACCTTTTTCAAACGCCGGAGTGCCGGCCCAGCAAAAAGGTAACCCAAAAAGCTTGCTCCTGCGTTCGGCCCTCGCAGGCTCGGGTCACTTCGCTGCGGGATTGATCCGGGCGCAGCGGCTCCGGTTTGCTTCGCTGCACCTTCTTGCGCTGTGTCTGGCTGCGCCAGACGGTCGCTGCGCTCCCACCCCCGGATCAATCCCTCCACTCAGCCTTCCGACGTCGCCCGTGGATCAAGATCAAAAGCACTCGAGCTAACGCTCATTGTTGAGTGGGGCGGCTTCGCCGCGAGCAGCTGCGCTGCCTTGCTTTTCTGTGGGAGCGAGCCTGCTCGCGAAGACGGCCTGACAGCCGACCTGATCTTGAGGTTGTGCCCAATCCAACTGTAGGAGCTGCCGAAGGCTGCGATCTTTTGATCTTGCTTTTGCTTTTGCTCCTGCTCTTTGTAGGAGTGAGCCTGCTCGCGATAGCGATATGTCAGGCGAAACCGATGTTGGCCGGTCGAATGCCATCGCGAGCAGGCTCACTCCTATAGGGGCGGGTTACCACTCTGCCTACGCCGTAGCCGACACTGCACTTGGTTCGCGAGCTACCTCAGTCGCGCCGTTCCCAACCTGCACAGGCATGCTCAGAAACGGCGGAAGCGGGCAATCGAGCAAGTCGGCTACGGCCCGGAACAACTCCGCTTCGGCCACGGTGATCACGCCGTCGTGCATCACGCAGCGGGTCATCGCATCGAGCAGGGCGGGGCGCTCCTCCGGCATGAGATGGCGCAGACGGCTGAGCGCGGTTTCCAGCCCGATTAGTTCTTCCAGATCGGCGCGAATCTCTGGTGGTCGCTCGAATGCGAGCCCTTGCCACGCAGATTCCAGCGCCTGCGCCACCGTCGCTTGATCATTTTGACCGGCGCGGGCCAGCGCGCTGAGCAGTGCCAAGAGTTCTTCGGCGCACTGGAACAGACCGAATTTGAACTGCACCGGCGCCGCGCCCAGCACATTGCGTTCGACGATGCGCAACAGCGTCCACTCAAGCAGTTCGGTCTGGTTGTCGGCTTCAATCAGCGCGATCAGGTTGGCATCGACCCTGGGGAAACTTTTGCCGAGCTGTTGCAGGCTTGGTGTCGCCAGATCGAGCAGTGGCAAACGCAGGCCCGGCTGTAGTGACAACAGTGGATTTTGCAGCTGTTCCAAATGCTCGAACACCGCGTCGTCGACGGATCCCCTCAGTATGTCGAACTGCATGCCCAGCACGGGCGCCGAGCGTGACAGCAACAACCCGTAAACGATGGCTTGAGCGCCATCGACGCTGCGCGCAGCGTCTCTGAGTACCTGCGGAATATCGTCGAGCAAACGGCGCGCCTCAAGCAAATGTTCTGCCTGCGGCGCGCCGATCGCTGCAACTGAGGCTTGCGCCGCACTGAAGTCGTAAAGCACCGCCATGGCGGCAGCCGGGACACCGCCAAATGCATCCGCCATCGGCAGGTCGGGTTTGGCCGGCAGCTCTACGCTCGGCGCGGCGATCTTGACGAAGCTGCCATCCCATTGCGCATCGACCCGGCGGATCCGCTCGCTCAAATCCGGATGCGAGGCCATCAGGTCGAACGAAGAAGTGCCCGAGCCGAAATACAGATGGCTGAACTCGGCAGCACGCGCGGCATTGAGCGTGGCGCCCAATTCATAACCACCGATTTTTTTCAGTGCACCGGCAATGCTTTGCGGGTTGCGCGTGTATTGCACAGCCGTCGCGTCAGCGAGGAACTCGCGCTGGCGCCCGATCGCTGCCTTGATCAGGTTGCCGAAATACGACCCGGCAAATCCTGCAACGCACAGGACAAAACCCACCAGCGCGGTGAGCGCGACAAACTTGCTGCGACGCGCGGCTTCTTTGCCCACCGTTTCGGTGCCACGCAGGATGTAGCTTCCGGTCAGGCCGAGCACGAGGATGCCGTGAACGATAGCGATCAACCGGGTATTCAGGCGCATGTCACCGTTGTAGATGTGGCTGAACTCATGGGCGATGACACCTTGCAACTCTTCGCGAGTCAGCAGATTGATCGCGCCCTGAGTCACGCCGATCACCGCGTTTTGCGGCGTCATGCCTGCGGCGAAGGCGTTGATGCCCAGCTCCGGCAGCAAATACACCGGCGGAACGGCCGTGCCTGAGGCGATGGCCATTTCTTCCACCACGTTGAGCAGGCGCTGCTCTTCAAGAGTCTGCGCGTTATGGTTGATCAGCCGGCCATTGAGGCTACGCGCAATGACTTTGCCGCCGGCGGACAACTCCGAATGCTTCGCCGTACTGCCCAGCAGCACGACGCTGATAACTACCGCGGATACGGTTCCGACCAGCTCCCAGCTCATTTCTAGATCGAAGAGGACATTGCCGTCGCCGTCTTCCACCGGAATGATCATCATCAAGCAGGACGCGGCGATCAGGCTCAGAACGGCCAATCCCATCAGAACGATGAGCAGCAGAGTGCGGCGCTTGGCCTGGCGCTGTTGTTGGAAAAAATTCATGGTGCCATCCGTTGGCTGGGGTCAGAACGAAACCTGTGGCGCTTGCTGAATCGCCGCGCTGTCGGCGAATGTCAGCAGCGACGCGTCGGCAGCATGGCCGAACAGCGGGGCGAACACGGCAGCCGGAAAGCTCTGTTTGAGGGTGTTGTAGCTCATCACCGCATCGTTGTAAGCCTGGCGAGCAAAGCTGACTTTGTTCTCGGTGCTGCTCAGCTCTTCGCTCAATTGCTGCATGTTTTGCGAAGCCTTGAGATCCGGATAGGCTTCGACCGTCACGTTCAACCGGCCCATCGCACTACTCAGTGCGCTGTCCGCCTGCCCGAGCTGGACGATGTTCTGGGCATTGCCCGGCTGCGCCTGAGCTGCCTGCAGGCCTGCAACCGCGTGGTTGCGCGCTGCGATCACTGCTTCCAACGTCTCGCGCTCATGAGCCATATAGCCCTTGGCGGTTGCCACCAGATTGGGGATCAGGTCGTAGCGACGTTTGAGCTGCACCTCGAGTTGCGCAAACGCATTGTTGATTTGATTGCGGCGGGCAACGAGGCGGTTGAAGAGCTGGATGGCGTAGAGGGCGAGGAGGCCGGCAATGACCAAAAGGATGATGAGAGTGCTGTTCACGGTGATGTCCTTATTCACACGGCAGAAAGGGGCGCGGCATGTTAGCGCAAATCCGACGGGTCTGTGGCAGCGGGCCACCTTTCGCTGCGGGCCAGATCGGCAGCGTCAATTTCTCAGCCTGCCTGAGCACAAAAACAAGGAATGTTTCCCGCGCCGCGCAGTCGGAGTTCAGGTACTACTCATCTGAAAGAGGTTCACCGATGAACAGCAAAACCCTAATCGCCAGTCTGGCCCTCGTTGCCGGTATTGCCGGGATCACGCCCATTGTTCAAGCGGCGCAAACCTCCAGCGAACCCGCCGTGCAATCGCCGACCAGCGACCGCCAACTGAAGGTCAACGACCGCGCGCCGGAAATGTACCAGCGCGAGGACAAGGCTTTGAAGAACTGGAAAGCCAAAGGTCTGAAAGCACCGATCGAACAGGCGCAGTGGGTGCAGATCAATGACAAGTACGTGATGGTGATGATCACCAACGGCACGATTGTCGAGATGCAGCCGGTCGAGCGATAGGCCCGGTTTTACAATTGGCCATGGATGGCTGATTGTATTCGAACGGCGTTCCGGTAAAACAGCGGGCGTTTGAATGAGGAACAAGGGATTGGACAAGAAACTTCTTTACCGCAAAGTGAATACTCGTACGTGGGGTGTTCGTCGCAACGAATCAGTTGCGCATTACCGCGATCAGCGCAACAGCAAAGCCGCAAGCCGTCACGAAGCCATGCGAAGTTCGATGCATCCGGGCAAACAATACGGAAGAGACTACACCCCGCTTTTTCGCTTCCTGTTGTCTCGCGTTGGCGGCCCTTGGGATTCCATTTTCGGTGAGGCTGTCGCGCGACTTGATCAATCCGCCCCAGTGTTCTGGATGGTTGCCATCCATGAAGAAGATCGCCAGGACATCGTGCGACTAGGTGAATCCAGCTATTTCAGCGGGCTGTATGTCGATGAGCAAAATCGACTGCAAATGGTCAATCCGAAACTGACGGCGCAGGACATGACGCCGCATTGCGAGTGCTGTACGCACACATTCAACGGTGTGGTCTTTGGACAAACCGCAGGATTGGGCCCCCGCACATCGTCAGTTGTCGACGCAGAAGACCCGCCAGCATGAATCAGAGCAGTTCTCCCTTGTCCCACAGACTCACCAGCTCCCCGGGCGCCTGGTTCTCCGGCACTTTCAGCACCATTTCCCCGGACTGATAGCGTACTTCAATCTGAAAGAAGCGTTGATCCCCACGCCCGGATTCGCTGTTGTCCAATGGCAGACAGCCCTCCAGCACCGAGCAGATTCTCGAACGCTGATTGATGTCGCATTGCGCGAATTCGATTTCCCGTGGGCGGCTCAGGCTGTGAATCGCTGCAACGCCACCCTGGCGAGATACGCGCAAAACGGAATCTTTATCCAGCTCGGGTAGCGTTTTCATACGGTCTCCTCGGATTATTCGATACCGACCTGTGCCCAGGCTTGCTGAACTGCGTCGGCTGCTTCGGCGCCGAAGCGCTGGCCGGCATGGTCGATGGTCAATTTTGCGAACGCGTCGAACGTTGCCTCCTGGCTCAAGCGGTCATCGCACAGGGTGTCATACCAGATCTTCCCGGCCTTTTCCCAGGCAAAGCCGCCGAACGCCTGGGCCGCCAGATAAAACGCACGGTTGGGAATGCCGGAATTGATGTGCACGCCGCCATTGTCTTCGCTGGTGATGACGAACTTGCGCATGTGATCCGGTTGCGGATCCTTGCCCAGCAGCGGGTCGTCATATGCCGTGCCGGGGTGTGACATCGAGCGCAGGCCCTTGCCCTGGATCTTCGGCATCAGCAGGTCGGCGCCGATCAACCAGTCGGCCTGCTCGGCGGTTTGCCCGAGGGTGTATTGCTTGGTCAGCACACCGAATACGTCCGAGAGCGACTCGTTCAGCGCGCCGGACTGATTGGCGTAAATCAGACCGGCCTCGCTTTCGGTGACGCCGTGGGCCAGTTCATGGCCGATGACGTCGAGCGAGCGGGTGAAGCGCTGGAAGATTTCGCCGTCGCCGTCCCCGAAGACCATCTGCGCGCCGTTCCAGAATGCGTTCTCGTAACCTTGCCCGTAGTGCACGCTGCCAATCAGGGCGAATCCCTGATTGTCGATCGAATCGCGACCGAGCACTTTCCAGAAGAAATCATAGCTGGCACCCAGCGCATCGTAAGCCTCATCGACCGCCGGATCCCCCGACGCCGGCTGGCCCTCGAGGCGCACCGGCATGCCCGGCAAGAGCATTTTGTTCTGCGCATCATGCACGCTGCGCCGGGCCAGGCCGGGTTTGGTCGCCTCCGGCAGAATCGCCCGCGCCGGCGGCTGCGAAGGGCGGCCGGGGTTGGGCAGCAGGCTGCGTACATGGTTGAGTGTTTGCATCGCAGCGTTGCGTTGCGGCTCGGAGCCGTGCGCAATGATGCGGTTGAGGATGTAGGGCGGAATGAAACTGCGCAGCAATCGAGAGTCGGTCATCAAAGCATCCTTGTCGTCATACGATGTCGATACACATGTGAGCGGCAACGCGGGTTTTCGGTTCCATGGATTGCCATCGGCGACGGATTCTGCGAAAAAACCCGCCTGCGAAAAATCTCAACAGAGCCAACGACATGACAGACGAACTGCAAATCATCGACCTGCAACCGGGCGACGGCAAAGCCGCGGTGAAAGGCGCACTGATCACCACCCGATACACCGGCTGGCTGGAAGACGGTACTGAGTTCGACTCGTCCTGGAGCCGAGGCAAACCGTTTCAGTGCGTGATCGGCACTGGCCGCGTGATCAAAGGCTGGGATCAGGGCCTGATGGGCATGCAGGTCGGCGGCAAACGCAAATTGCGGGTGCCGGCGCATCTGGGGTACGGCGAGCGGACCATGGGCAAGATTCCGCCGAATTCGAATCTGGTGTTTGAAATTGAGTTGCTGGAGGTTTTGACGCGGGAGGATTGAGGTCTGAACGTGCGTCTGGATGAAGCAACCCTCATCCAAACGCTTTCAACTTCGGATGCTCAGGTGAACATCTCTATATCGTCAATCGTGTCCTCAATGACGCCCTGCAGCGAGGGCATCCGGCGCTTTAGGTTTTCAAGCTCCGGCAAAATGGTTTCGGTATCCAGTCTTCCATGCCGACGAGCGATATGGCCCAGGGCGGTGATGGCAGAGGCAGCGATCGCTTCGGTTTCGCTGGAGAGATGCTGGAAGCAGATTTGCTGAGCCCAGTTGCCATCGGGTTCATTCAAACCAATGGAAATCAGTGCGCGAATGACATTTTCCTGAGCGCCGCTGGCCAGTAATCGTATGGATTCATCATGATCTATTGACGGGTCTTGGTAGGTGAGGCTCACTTTCTTGCTCCCAGAATATTGCCCTTGCTGTCTACTTTCTTGGCTTTGATCAATGCGTTTTTCATGTCTTGATGAAGCTTATTCCATGGCCTTACGTGTCCGTGGTAGACCTCACCACCAGTGCGATCAAAAACGACCAACTCATTGGCTTGGGGATCGACTCCAATCCTGCGCGCAGATGTAGGCTTTACCTGAACCGAACTCTCCAAAGCCTTCTGCCCATTCGAGGGACCTTTGCTCTTGACCGGCGTGTCTTTTTTTCCATGGTAGTTGGCAGCGTCGAACTCAAGTGCCAAGACAATGTAAAGAGGCTTTATTCCCGAGCCAGCCGGAAAGACCAGAATAAAGTCTTGGTATTCAGGCGGGTAAACTGGATTGACAATGATTTTGTCCGCCTGCTCGGTCGGCGGATATACCCAGATGTGGGGAACCTGCGGCGCACTTTCCAGCGGCGGAATTGCCGATCCGCGTGACGAGTCTACCGAGGGAGTCCAGAGTAGGGTCGACCCATTGCCAAAATCTGCGACGTGCGAGGCGCCTTGCTTGACGAACTGGACGACAGGAATCATTTCCCAATCGCTGCGCGTTTGAGTGTTGTATCCGTATCCTTTCAACGTGCCGTCGGGCTGCTGTTCTACGTGCAATCGAACCCGAGTCCGAGCCGTCTCAAGCGACTGTAGCTGCTCCTCTGTGTAGAGAGCGCTATCGGCGAGACTCGATGGCCACAGCAGCGCAACCAATCCGAGCAACCCGCCTGCGACGACACCGCCGGTGGCCAGGCTTATGCTACTTGCGGCGGCAGTGCTGGTGCTCAGACTGCCGGAGCTGCCGAGAGCAAAAGCTCCGATCGACGCTTGCAAACTGCTCGCGCCAATTGCCTTGAGTGCGATATTCCCGGCGGCGTCACGTTCACGCCCCGCTAGCAAGGACAGCGTTCCATAATCCGAAATTTTCCCAACCGGTATGAATCCGGATGGATTGGCATCATTGATGACGCCGTTCGGCAGCTTGCAACTCTTCGCAAACACACAGCCGCTTAAATTGTGCTGTTGTCGTATGGCCTGATTGCCAAGTCGATCTTCGTGAACCTGTTGCCGCGCCAGCATGTCTTCATAAGCGCCATGCGCGGCCTCGCGCTCAGCAAGTTCGCTGGCAGTCATGTAGCGGGTGGTGATGTGGTGTCCATCTCCCTCTGGCGGGTTTTGGACCCGGGGGATGTCTTTCTTGCGAGCCATGAGCGTCCTTGTCCGTTGTTAAAAAACGAAGCGGACGCTAAAGCAACGACGGAGTGATGGATGTAGGACGCGTCTGAAATTTTTGCAGTTGTCAGGACTGTAAAAAGATCAAATCCATTGCCAGACAGGTCAACATATCGCTTTACCCTCCCGCCCAAACCGCTCCCGATAAACCGACGGCGGCACGCCCACCACGCTGCGAAACGCCACGCGAAAACTCTCCACCGATCGATAGCCGCAGCGCTGGGCGATCTGCTCGGTGTGTTGGTGTGTGCTTTCCAGCAACTCCCGCGCTCGCGCCAGGCGTTCATGTTGCAGCCAGGCTTTCGGCGATTGGCCGCTGGCTTCGGTGAAGCGCCGCAGAAACGTGCGCTCGCTCATTGCTGCTTCGCTGGCCAGATCGCGGACTTCCAGCGGTTCGTGCAGGCGTTCGCGGGCCCATTGCATGACTCGCGACAGGTCGCTGCGGGGTGTCGGGCTGACCGGGGTGGGGATGAATTGGGCCTGGCCGCCGGTGCGTTGCGGCGACATGACCAGGCGCCGCGCGACGGCGTTGGCGACCTGTGTGCCGAAGTCGCGCGCCACCAGATGCAGGCAGGCGTCAATGCCCGCCGCGCTGCCGGCGGAGGTGATCAGTTGGCCTGCATCGACATACAGCACGTCCGGATCGACCTCGATGGCCGGAAAACGTTGGGCCAGTTCGCTGGTGTAGCGCCAGTGGGTGGTGGCGCGGTGGCCGTCGAGCAAGCCGCTGGCCGCAAGGACGAACACCCCGGAGCAGATCGACAGCAACCGCGCGCCTCGGCCATGGGCCTGACGAAATGCGTCGATCAGCGCTGGCGGTACCGGGGCGTTGCGGTCGCGCCAGCCGGGGATGACGATGGTGCGCGCTTCGGCGAGGAGTTCGAGGCCGCCATCGGCCAGCACCTGAATGCCGCCCATGGCGCGCATCGGGCCTTGATCGACCGCGGCGATCGCATGCTCATACCAAGGGAACTCGAACTCCGGCCGGGCCAGGCCGAAAATCTCCACGGCAATGCCGAACTCGAACGTGCAGAGGCCATCGTAGGCCAGAATGGCAACCAGATTGGGCTGAGTGAGCATTTGGCGGAAAACTCCCGGTCGGTGTCTTGCGCGCCACTGTAGCGGTAAGCGCCGTCTCGATAAAGTCTGTTCATCCCCCACAGACAAAGGAGCAACACAACATGACCAGCCTGGTTCGCGACATCCCCGCCGCACCTTCGGCGATTGCCCTGATGCATTTCAGCAATCGTCTGACCTTCGAAACCGATTGTTCCGACGTATTCAGCAGTCACGAGGCCGGCGAGGTCGATTTTGTTCTGGTGGATGTGCGCGGCCCATTGGCGTTCGAGCGCGGGCATGTGCCTGGCGCGATCAATATCCCGACACGCTTGCTCACGGCGGAACGCTTGGCCGATTACCCGAAAAACACGTTGTTCGTGGTCTATTGCGCCGGACCGCATTGCAACGGCGCGAACAAGGCGGCGGTGAAACTGGCCGCACTGGATTACCCGGTGAAGGAGATGATCGGCGGCGTTACCGGATGGCTGGATGAAGGCTTCAAACTGAGCGCGGCGTCAGTCGCCAACACACCTGTCGCCTGCGAATGCTGATCCCTGTGCAGGAACTGCCGGAGGCTGCGATCTTTTGACGATTGTTCCCACGCTCTGCGTGGGGACGATCAAGATCAAAAGATCGCAGCCTTCGGCAGCTCCTACGGGGAGGATCAGCGTTTCTTGCTCTGAAAACAGTCTTGTCCTACAGCCTTCGCACCACCACGGCGCACGCCTTGACCCCCGTCAATGCGTGCGCCGATGTTCTGTAAGTATTTGTCGCTTAAAAACAATTGCCCCCGTGCGCGTCGCCATAGACTGCCGGCCACTTCGGTTTTTGCTGTTAGAACGCCATGACCGAACGCTGAATCGAAAGCTGCCAATAAAAGCCTCCGCACGGGAGTAATAAATGAAAAAGCTAGTGATGTTCGGTGCCCTGGCACTGTCGATGTTGTCCCTGACCGCTGTGGCCGATGATGCCAAGCCGATCCGCATCGGCATCGAAGCCGGTTACCCGCCATTCTCGATGAAAACCCCTGACGGCAAACTCACCGGTTTCGACGTGGACATCGGCGACGCGCTGTGTGCGCAGATGAAGGTTAAATGCACGTGGGTCGAGCAAGAGTTCGATGGTCTGATCCCGGCTCTGAAAGTGAAAAAGATCGATGCGATTCTGTCGTCGATGACCATCACCGACGATCGCAAGAAAAACGTCGATTTCACCATCAAGTACTACCACACCCCGGCGCGCTTCGTGATGAAGGAAGGCTCCGGCGTCAAAGACCCTCTGACCGAACTCAAGGGCAAGAAAGTCGGCGTGCTGCGCGCCAGCACCCACGACCGCTACGCCACAGAAGTGCTGGTTCCGGCCGGGATCGAACTGGTGCGCTACGGCTCGCAGCAGGAAGCCAACCTCGACATGGTGTCCGGGCGTATCGACGCGATGCTGGCCGACTCGGTCAACCTCAGCGACGGTTTTCTGAAAACCGACGCCGGCAAAGGCTTCGAATTCGTCGGCCCGACCTACGAAGACGCCAAGTACTTCGGCGGCGGTGCCGGCATTGCCGTGCGCAAGGGCGATACCGCACTGGCTGAGCAGTTCAACAAGGCCATCACCGAAATCCGCGCCAATGGCGAGTACAAGAAAGTCCAGGACAAGTACTTCGACTTTGACGTGTACGGCCATTAATAAGCCGTAAGAAAAAAGTGGCCACCGTTTGTGCGGTGGCCACTTTTTTTGCACCCATGATTTATCCTGCGTTCATATTTGCCATGTAGGAGCTGCCG
>NZ_QETJ01000135.1:0-13784 GCF_003105095.1 Pseudomonas sp. NDM
GGTGTTACCAGCCGAAGACTTCGCAGCAGTTGGTGGTGCTGACGTTGGCGAGTTGTTCAGGGGGGGCCGTGGCCAGGTTGGTGCACCGCCCAGACCCGGTTTGAAACCGAGCTTGATGTATTCCCGCGCTTTTTCTCTCGCGTCCAAGCCTCCATCGTTGTCGTCAGTAAGCGACGCCAGCGGAGCATGCCAGCGGCTTCGAGATTCCACCCTGGCAGAGCGGAACCGCTTGTCGGGACTGTCAGGTTTTACAGTAGTCCGCGGTGGGGTAGTCGGATTTACTAAGTTGGCCTGAAAAAAACCGACGTAAGTTCATAGTATGGTTACTGTGTTTCAAGGAGCGATCATGACAGACAATGAAATAAGTTCCGGCGGCAAACCTGCAACTGGTGTACCGGACGTCTCGAGAAAAAACACTCTTGATGAAGAAGAATTTGAACGGCTTTCCAAGCATGCGACTGTATATGATGGCCTCCTCCAAGTGGTCAGGAGCGCGTACTTTGGCCAGATAAGATTTCAATATTGGTGGGGCAACGGCGGAGCCATGTTTTATTGTTATACCAAACAGTACAAAATTAATGATCCAGACGAACAGGGTAGGCATAAAGCCAACATACATTTCAGCTTTGATTCTATTCAATGGTGGGGTGTGGATTCACCAGACAGTATGCGGCAGGACGATCAGTGGAATAGTTGGGCCGTCGGAGGATATATAGAAGCAAACAAACGAGCCCGGGTTTATGTCAGATTCAGGTTTGATCTTCCCTTTGACGATGAAGAGGAATCGAACTCAAGATACTTTAATTATCCTGGATAGTGATCTGCTGTTTAGAACTGGCAGGTTGAGCCAAGCGTTAGAGCAGGCTCGCTCCCACAACAAGGTGCGGTGTTACCAGCCGAAGACTTCGCAGCAGTTGGTGGTGCTGACGTTGGCGAGTTGTTCAGGGGTGATATTCATCAGCTCGGCCAGCGCCGCGCAAATCGCCGGTAGATGCGCCGGGCTGTTGCGCTGGCCGGGGAACATGGCGGGGGCCATGTCCGGTGAGTCGGTTTCCAGCACCACCGAGTGCAGTGGCAGTTCCGGCAGGACCCGATGCATGCGCAATGCCTGCGGCCAGGTCGGTGCACCGCCAAGACCCAGTTTGTAACCGAGCTTGATGTATTCCCGCGCTTCTTCGCGGCTGCCGGCGAAGGCGTGGATGATGCCGGCGCGTTTGAGCTTGAAGCGTTTGAGCGTGGCGATCACCGCCGCATGGCTGCGGCGAACGTGGATCAGCGCCGGCAAGTCGAAATCCGCCGCCAGTTGCAGTTGCGCATCGAACAACGCTTGCTGGCGCTCGCGGTCGAGGGTTTCGATGAAATAATCCAGACCGATCTCGCCCACCGCACACAACTGCCGATGCCCGCGCAGGCGCGTCAGCCAGTCACCCAATGCGTGCAAATCCTCAGGGCGATGCTGATCGAGGAACACCGGATGCAGACCGAACGCCGCATACAGGTCGGCATCGCTCTGCACCAGGTCCCACACCCGTTGCCAGTTGCCCTGATGCACGCCCAGCACGACCATGCGCCGCACCCCGAGGGCGCGGCTTTCGGCCAGCAGCGCCGCGCGATCGGCGTCGAAGTCGGGAAAATCGAGATGGGTGTGACTGTCGATCAGCTCCACGCTTCAGTCCCGATGAATACGCTGCTTGAAGGTCCGCGCAATGGCTTGCACGCCCGGCTGGTAATCGTCCTGCTCGACCGCGGCCAGGGCCAGTTCCAGGGCCTTGTCGGCGATCAACTGGTGTTGCTGGGACATGGCGTTGACCGGCAGCGGCAGGAAATCCAGCAACTGCGTGTCGCCGAAGGTGCCAAGGCGCAGCGGCCGTGATTTCAGCGGGAAATCATGCAGTGCATCGAACACGCCCTGCAGCAGCACGTAAGAAGTGGTCACCAGCGCGTCAGGCAAATGCCCCAACCGCTGCAGGAGTTCTTCCATCAGTTGCTTGCCGCACTCGCGGCTGAACGACTCGGCGTGCTCGACCAGCACCTCGCCTTGGAAATCTTTGAGCGCTTCGCGGAAACCGGCGGTACGTTCCTGGCTGATGCTCAATTCCGGACGGGCGCCGAGCAGCACGATCTGTTTCGGCTGTGGATCGAGCAGGCTCTGGGTCAGGTGCAGGCTGGCCTCGCGGTCGTCGCTGATCACCGAGCAGAAATGCTCCGGCTCCATGACCCGGTCAATGGCGATGATCGGCAGACCCTTGGCCTGCAACTGGCGATAGCTGTCATCACCAGCGGGCAGACAACTGGCGACGATCAGCGCGTCGCAACGCCGGGCGCGGAACAGTTGCAGGAGCTGGCGTTCGCTGTCCGGCGCATCGTCGGAACTGGCGATCAGCAATTGATAACCGCGCGCCCGCGCGCCTTGTTCAAGCAACTTGGCGATCCGCGCGTAACTGGGGTTTTCCAGATCCGGCAGGATAAAGCCCAGGGTGCGCGTGTGCCGACTGCGCAGGCCGGCCGCTTGCGGATTGGGCGTAAAGCCGTGCAGATCGACCACTGCGCGCACGCGCTCAACGGTCGCGTTGCTGATGCGTTGCTGTTCGGCCTTGCCGTTGATGACGTAGCTGGCGGTGGTGACGGAGACGCCGGCCAACCGCGCGATATCACTGAGTTTCAACCCGGTATTTCCTTGTTTTTTCGAGCATGCCGCGACATTTTCGCCAATCCTACCCGATAAGGGCAGCCGACTTATTGCCTGGGCAGATCCGACCAGTTGGACTTCAAGGATGAGACATTATCGAGTAACGTGCCGATCAATCTAGATTAAACGTTTCAGCAAGCGTATTTTCTACGTTTTGGACGCCTTTGGCCGGTCCTGCCGTGAAACCGCCAAAACTGCCGCTGAAAAGCGCGGCAGAGCGCCTAAGCTGTGAACCATTCAAAACAATACCTGGCGTTGAACTGCGCCAAAAAGGAGATCGCATGCTCGAGCTCACTATAGAGCAGATATCCATGGGCCAGTCGGCCGTGGATAAACCCGCCGCCCTGCAATTGCTCGCCAGTCATCTGGTCGCCGACGGTCTGGTGGCCGACGGCTACCTCGCCGGCCTGCAGGCTCGGGAAGCCCAGGGCTCGACCTTTCTCGGCCAAGGCATCGCCATTCCCCACGGCACCCCGGAAACCCGCGATCAGGTATTCGCCACCGGCGTGCGCCTGATGCAGTTTCCTGACGGCGTCGACTGGGGCGATGGCCAGATCGTCTATCTGGCGATCGGCATCGCGGCGAAATCCGACGAACACCTGCGTCTGCTGCAACTGTTGACCCGTGCCCTCGGTGAGACCGATCTGGGCCAGGCCCTGCGTCGCGCCAGCTCGCCCGAAGCGTTGCTGAAGTTGCTGCAAGGCGCGCCGCAGGAACTGGCGCTGGACGCACAGATGATCGGCCTCGGTGTGTCGGCCGACGATTTCGAAGAACTGGTCTGGCGCGGCGCGCGTCTGCTGCGTCAGGCCGATTGCGTGAGCAACGGTTTTGCCGGCGTGTTGCAGCAAGTCGAAGCGCTGCCATTGGGCGATGGTCTGTGGTGGCTGCACAGCGAGCAAACCGTGAAGCGTCCGGGGCTGGCGTTCGTCACCCCGGACAAACCGATGCGCTACCTTGGCCAGCCGCTCAGCGGTCTGTTCTGCCTGGCGAGCCTGGGCGAAGCGCATCAGGCATTGCTCGAGCGTTTGTGCGCGTTGCTGATCGAAGGTCGCGGCCACGAACTGGGCCGCGCCACCAGCAGCCGCAAAGTCCTCGAAGTGTTGGGCGGTGAACTGCCTGCAGACTGGCCGAGCGCGCGTATTGCCCTGGCCAATGCCCACGGTTTGCATGCGCGCCCGGCGAAGATCCTCGCGCAACTGGCGAAAAGTTTTGATGGCGAAATTCGCGTGCGGATCGTCGACAGTCAGGACAGTGCCGTGTCGGTGAAGAGCCTGAGCAAACTGCTCAGCCTCGGCGCCCGGCGCGGTCAGGTGCTGGAGCTGATCGCCGAACCGAGCATCGCCGCCGATGCCTTGCCGGCCCTGCTCGCGGCGATTGAAGAAGGCCTTGGTGAAGAGGTCGAGCCGCTGCCGGCCGTGAGTCAGCAGCGCGAAGTGATCGCCGACATCGCCGAAGTGCTGGTCGCTCCGGCCTCCGGCAGCCTGTTGCAAGCGATCCCCGCCGCCCCGGGCATCGCCATCGGCCCGGCGCACATTCAGGTGCTGCAGGCCATCGATTACCCGTTGCGCGGCGAGTCGGCGGCGATCGAGCGCGAGCGCCTCAAGCAAGCGCTGAGCGACGTGCGCCGCGACATTCAGGGCTTGATCGAACGCAGCAAGGCCAAAGCAATCCGCGAGATTTTCATCACTCACCAGGAAATGCTCGACGACCCGGATCTGACTGACGAAGTCGATACCCGCCTCAAGCAAGGCGAAAGCGCTGAAGCGGCGTGGATGGCGGTGATCGAAGCCGCCGCCAAACAGCAGGAATCGCTGCAGGACGCTTTGCTCGCCGAGCGAGCCGCCGATCTGCGTGACATCGGTCGCCGGGTGCTGGCGCAGTTGTGTGGCGTGCAGACCGCGAATGAGCCGGAGCAGCCGTACATTCTGGTGATGGACGAAGTCGGCCCGTCCGATGTTGCGCGTCTGGATCCTGCACGGGTCGCGGGGATCCTCACCGCGCGCGGTGGCGCTACCGCGCACAGCGCCATCGTCGCCCGTGCCCTCGGAATTCCGGCGCTGGTCGGTGCGGGTGCGGCGGTGTTGCTGCTCGAACCGGGCACACCACTGTTGCTCGACGGCCAGCGTGGCCGTCTGCACGTCGACGCCGATGCCGCGACGCTGCAACGCGCCGCCGAGGAACGCGACACCCGCGAGCAACGCCTGAAGATTGCCGCCGAACAACGCCATCAACCGGCGCACACCACCGATGGTCATGCGGTCGAAGTGTTCGCCAACATCGGTGAAAGCGCAGGCGTGACCAGCGCAGTGGAGCAGGGCGCCGAAGGCATCGGTCTGCTGCGCACCGAACTGATTTTCATGGCCCACCCGCAGGCACCGGACGAGGCCACGCAGGAAGCTGAATACCGTCGCGTCCTCGACGGTCTCGCCGGGCGTCCGCTGGTGGTGCGTACGCTTGACGTTGGCGGTGACAAACCGCTGCCATATTGGCCGATCGCCAAGGAAGAAAACCCGTTCCTCGGCGTGCGCGGCATTCGTCTGACCCTGCAGCGTCCGCAGATCATGGAAACACAACTGCGTGCCTTGCTGCGCTCAGCGGATAACCGCCCGCTGCGGATCATGTTCCCGATGGTCGGCAGCGTCGAAGAGTGGCGTCAGGCCCGCCACATGACCGAGCGTCTGCGCAAGGAAATTCCGGTCGCCGATCTGCAACTGGGGATCATGATCGAAGTGCCGTCGGCCGCATTGCTCGCGCCGGTGCTGGCCAAGGAAGTCGACTTCTTCAGCGTCGGCACCAACGACCTCACGCAATACACCCTGGCCATCGACCGTGGTCATCCGACCCTGTCGGCGCAGGCGGATGGCTTGCACCCGGCGGTGCTGCAACTGATCGACATCACCGTGCGCGCCGCCCATGCCCATGGCAAATGGGTAGGCGTCTGCGGCGAGCTGGCGGCCGATCCGCTGGCGGTGCCGGTGTTGGTCGGCCTCGGTGTCGACGAGCTCAGCGTGTCCGGTCGCAGCATTGCCGAAGTCAAGGCGCGCATCCGTGAACTCAGCCTGACCCAGGCGCAAACCCTCGCTCAACAGGCCCTGGCCGTGGGCAGCGCCAATGAAGTGCGCGCATTAGTGGAGGCCCTGTAATGGCCAAGATTCTCACCCTGACTCTCAACCCGGCACTCGACCTGACCGTCGAGCTGTCACGGCTGGATGCTGGTCAGGTCAATCGCAGCGACGAGATGCACACCCACGCTGCGGGCAAAGGCGTCAACGTCGCCCAGGTGCTGGCGGACCTCGGCCATCAGCTCACCGTCAGCGGCTTTCTCGGTGAAGACAATCTGCAAGCGTTCGAAACCCTGTTCGCCAAGCGTGGTTTTGTCGACGCGTTCATCCGCGTGCCCGGCGAGACGCGTAGCAACATCAAGGTCGCCGAGCAGGACGGGCGCATCACCGACATCAACGGCCCGGGCCCGGTGGTCGATGCAGATGCGCAGCAAGCGTTGCTTGATCGCCTGCTGCAGATCGCGCCGGAGCACGATGCGGTAGTGGTCGCCGGCAGTTTGCCGCGCGGGGTCACTGCGCAGTGGTTGCGCGAGCTGATCGACAAGCTCAATGCACTCGGCTTGAAAGTCGCCCTCGATTCCAGCGGTGAAGCCCTGCGCGCCGCGTTGCAGGCCAGCCCCTGGCTGATCAAACCGAACACCGAAGAACTGGCCCACGCACTCGGCTGCGAAGTGGTGTCGCCAATCGCCGAAGCACAAGCCGCCGCACGCTTGCATGCGCAAGGTATCGAGCACGTGGTGATCTCCCACGGCGCTGACGGCGTGAACTGGTTCAGTGTCGGCTCGGCCCTGCATGCCTCGCCGCCGAAGGTCAGCGTGGCCAGCACGGTCGGGGCCGGCGATTCATTGCTCGCCGGCATGCTCCACGGTCTGCTCAGCGCCGACACCCCCGAACAAACCCTGCGCACCGCCACCGCGATTGCGGCGATGGCGGTGACCCAGATCGGTTTTGGCATCAACGACCCTGCGCAACTGGCGCAGCTCGAACAGGGCGTGCGCGTGCGCCCCCTGACAGAACAATAAGAGGGTTTGTCATGAAGTTAGCCATTGTTACGGCTTGCCCGAACGGCATGGTCACCAGTGTCCTGTGCGCGCGTCTGCTCGATGCAGCGGCGCAGCGCCAGGGCTGGAGCACCAGCGTCGAAGTGGTCGATCCGGCGCACCCGGAACGCGAATTGTCGGCCGCCACCATTGAAGCGGCGGAGTGGGTCTTGCTGGTCACCACTGGCGCGGTGGACATGAGTCGGTTTGTCGGCAAGCGCGTGTTCCAGATTGCTCCGGCGCAGGCCTTGCAGGATGTCGAAGCGGTATTGCGTCGCGGTGCTGAAGAAGCCGAAGTCTACGTGGCGAGCGAAGTCGCACCGGCGATCGATACGCCGCGTGCGCCGCGCATCGTAGCTATCACCGCGTGCCCGACCGGTGTCGCCCACACCTTCATGGCCGCCGAAGCGTTGCAGCAGACTGCCAAGCGCCTGGGCTATGAATTGCAGGTCGAAACCCAAGGCTCGGTGGGCGCGAAAACCCCGCTCAGCGCAACGGCCATCGCCGAGGCCGATGTGGTCCTGCTGGCGGCGGATATCGACGTCGCCACCGAGCGTTTCGCCGGCAAGAAAATCTATCGCTGCGGCACTGGCGTTGCGCTGAAGCAGTCCGAAGCGACGCTGAAAAAAGCCTTGGCTGAAGGCGCTGTAGAAAGTGCGGCAAGCGACGGCAAGGCTGCTGCCAAGTCCGAGAAAACCGGCGTCTACAAGCACCTGCTCACGGGTGTGTCGTACATGCTGCCGATGGTGGTGGCGGGTGGTTTGCTGATTGCGTTGTCGTTCGTGTTCGGTATCACCGCGTATAAGGAAGAAGGCACGCTGGCGGCGGCGCTGATGCAGATCGGCGGCGAAACCGCGTTCAAATTGATGGTGCCGCTGTTGGCCGGGTACATCGCCTACTCGATCGCCGACCGTCCGGGCCTTGCGCCGGGGATGATCGGCGGTCTACTCGCAGGCACCTTGGGCGCCGGCTTCATCGGCGGGATCATTGCCGGTTTCATTGCCGGTTATGCCGCCAAAGCCATCGCCCGCTATGTGAAGTTGCCGCAGAGCCTGGAGGCGTTGAAGCCGATTCTGATCATCCCGTTGCTGGCCAGTCTGGTCACCGGTCTGGTGATGATTTACGTGGTCGGCAAACCGGTCGCCGGCATGCTCGCCGCGCTGACGCAGTTCCTCGACAGCATGGGCACCACCAACGCAATTCTGCTCGGCGTGTTGCTCGGCGGCATGATGTGCGTCGACCTCGGCGGGCCGATCAACAAGGCTGCCTATGCGTTTTCGGTGGGGCTGCTGGCCTCGCAGAGTTACGCACCGATGGCCGCGACCATGGCGGCCGGCATGGTGCCGCCGATTGGCCTGGGCATCGCCACGTTCATTGCCCGGCGCAAGTTTGCCCAGACTGAACGTGAGGCCGGCAAAGCGGCTTTCGTGCTGGGGCTGTGCTTCATCTCCGAAGGGGCGATTCCGTTTGCCGCGAAAGACCCGCTGCGGGTGATCCCGGCGAGCATCGCTGGCGGCGCGCTGACGGGTGCCTTGTCGATGTACTTCGGCTGCAAACTGATGGCGCCGCACGGTGGTTTGTTTGTGCTGGCAATCCCGAATGCGATCAACCATGCGCTGCTGTATCTGCTGGCGATTGTTGCGGGGAGCCTGGTCACGGCGGTGGTGTATGCGCTGCTCAAAAGGCCTGAGACTGTCGAGCTGGCAGTCGAACCCGTCAACGCCTGACAACGCGATCCCCTTGTAGGAGCGAGCCTGCTCGCGATAGCGATGTGTCAGTGAGTGTTGAAGTTACTGACCCACCGCAATCGCGAGCAGGCTCACTCCTACATTTGAATTGCTGTGTGGCCAATGTCATAGCGGGTTCATACACCCGTGTTTAAGTTTTCCCTTTTGCAGGGAGAACACCATGAGCGATTTCAATCTCGGCCGGCGTCGCGTCATGCAAGCGGTTGGCGCCGGGCTGTTGCTGCCGGGGCTGGCGCCGGCGGTGATTGCCTCGGTCAAGGATCGTCCGCAGCTCACCGACGGCGTGCAGTCCGGCGACCTGCTCGGCGACCGCGCGATGATCTGGAGCCGCAGCGATCGCCCGGCGCGCATGGTGGTCGAGTGGGACACCGGCAGCCTGTTCAGCAACCCGCGCAAATTCGTCTCGCCGTTGGCCGATGCGCGCAGTGATTTCACCGCCCGCGTTGAACTCACCGGCCTGCCGGCCAACCAGGCAATCTTCTATCGCGTGCACTTCGAAGACGCCCAGACTGGCGTGGCCAGCGAACCGTGGTTCGGTCATCTGCGCAGCGTGCCGACGGCCAGGCGTGACATCCGTTTTGTCTGGAGCGGTGACACCGTCGGCCAGGGCTTCGGCATCAACCCGGACATCGGCGGCATGCGCATCTACGAAGCCATGCGCCTGCGCCTGCCGGACTTCTTTATCCACAGCGGCGATACCATCTACGCCGACGGCCCGGTGCCTGCGCAACTGACCACCGAGAGTGGCCGCGTCTGGCGCAATATCACCACGCAAGCCAAGAGCAAAGTCGCGCAGACTCTCGACGACTATCGCGGCAACTATCGCTATAACCTGATGGACGAAAACATCCGCCGCTTCAACGCCGAAGTGCCGCAGATCTGGCAGTGGGACGATCACGAAGTGGTCAACAACTGGTCACCAGGCAAACAGCTGGATGAGCGCTATCAGGAGAAAGATATCCACAAGCTGGTGGGGCGCGCGCGGCAAGCATGGCTCGAATATGCGCCGATGCGCTTACAGGCGGCGGACGGTGGCGGGCGGATCTATCGCAAGCTCAGTTACGGGCCGATGCTCGATGTTTTCGTGCTGGATATGCGCAGCTATCGCGAGGCCAATGATGCCAACCTCGGCGCGGCAAAACCGTTTCTCGGCCGCGAGCAACTGGACTGGCTCAAGCGCGAATTAAAGGCATCGAAGGCGCAGTGGAAAGTGATTGCGGCGGACATGCCCATCGGCCTTGGCGTCCCGGACGGCGAGGTCAGCCCGGGCGTTGCGCGTTGGGAAGCGGTGGCCAACGGCGACCCTGGACCGGCGCAGGGGCGCGAACTGGAAATTGCCGAATTGCTCGGATTCCTGCGCGCGCAGCAGGTGCGCAATTTCGTGTTTTTGACGGCGGATGTGCACTACTGCGCGGCGCATCACTATCACCCGGACCGCGCGGCGTTTCAGGATTTCGAACCGTTCTGGGAATTCGTCGCCGGGCCGCTGAATGCCGGCAGTTTCGGGCCGAATCCGTTGGACAAGACGTTCGGCCCGGAGGTGGTGTTCGAGAAAGCGCCGCCCGCACAGAACACCTCGCCGTTTGCCGGGTTTCAGTTTTTTGGTGAGGTGAATATTGAAGGGCAGAGTGGCGAGATGAGTGTGGTGTTGCGGGATCTGGATGGGGTGGCGGTGTTTGAGCAGAAGTTGCAGCCTGCCTAATTACTCCAGATCAAAAGCCCCTCACCCCAGCCCTCTCCCGGAGGGAGATGGGGCCGACCGAGGTGTCTTGCGTCATACATCGACCTGGGAGACCGAGGCGATTATGGATCGGGTACCGCAATCAGCACGATTCTGGATTCAGTGCAGGACGTTCAGGTCGGTGTATAGCGTAAATGATTTGCGGTCGGTCCCTTCTCCCTCTGGGAGAGGGCTAGGGTGAGGGCATTCTCCGGTCCGCCGCAATTCTGATGATCTGCTCCAACACATTGTCCATCTGCTGAAGTACCTCAAGATTACTGAATCGCACGACTTGAATGCCTTGTTGATACAGGAAGTTCGACCGGCGCCGGTCGTGAATCATCCCGCCCGTTTCATAGTGTTGCCCCCCCATCCAGCTCAATCGCCAACTTCAAATCTACACAGTAGAAGTCCAGCACATACGGTGGACATGGAAACTGTCGGCGGAATTTCAGGTTGGCGATCTGCCGGGAACGCAGGCGCTGCCAGAGCAGGAGTTCGCAATCTGTCTGGTTGGTGCGTAACTGGCGGGCGAATTGGGCGAGGGTGGGGCGGATTGGCATGGCTTCACGATCCTTGTGAAGTTGACTGGAGATTTAACAGTAGTCCATTTCCCTCACCCAGGCCCTCTCCCGGAGGGAGCTGACCGAGGTGTCCTGCGTCATGCATCGACCTGGAAGACCGAGGTGATTATGGCTTTGGATTCAGTGAAGGACGCTCAGGTCGGCGTCGATCTCGAGCATCCCCCAATCGGTTCCCTCTCCCTCCGGGAGAGGGCTAGGGTGAGGGGCTTCTCGCAGGCGTTAGTAAACATCCCGGCGATACCGTCCCAGCTCGATCAGCCGTTGAACTTCATCGGCACCCAGCAGATCATTGAGCACCTGATCCACCCCCGAAGCCATCCCCTGAAGGCTGCCGCAAATGTAGATGACGGCACCATCAGCCAACCATTTCTTCAATTCATCCGCTGACTCACGCAAGCGATCCTGCACATAAATCTTCTCGGCCTGATCCCGGGAAAACGCCAGATCCAGGCGCGCCAGATCACCATTGACCAGCCATTCCTCCAGCTCGGCGCGGCAGAGGAAGTCGTGCTCGCGGTTGCGCTCGCCGAACAGCAGCCACTGCCGCTGCTGACCGTCGGCAATGCGTGCCTTGAGCAAGCTGCGCAGGCCGGCCAGGCCGGTGCCGTTGCCCAGCAGGATCATCGGCACCGGCTCGTTCGGCAGATGGAAGCCGCTGTTGCGCCGAACCCGCAGGCTGACGCTGCCGCCCACTGGCGCATGCTCGGTGAGCCAGCCGGAGCCGATGCCGAGGCTGCCGTCGTTGTGCTGTTCCTGACGCACGATCAGCTCCAGCACGCCGTCGGCGGCGATCGAGGCGATGGAGTATTCGCGCATCGCCAGCGGCACCATTGCGTCGACCAGCGATTGCGCATGCAGGCCGACCAGATGTGCGCGGTGTTCAGGCAGCTGGCGTGACGCGAGTGCCACTTCCAGCGGCTCGTCGATGCCGTTGACCTTGACCGGAGTTTCGCCACGGATGCCGAGGCCGTCGAGGAAATGCTCGATGGCCCACGGGCAATTGCGTGGCAGCACTTCGACCAGGTCACCGGCCAGCCAGCTGCGCGTATCCGGCGCCTTGAGGCCGAGCAGATAGACCGGCGCGCCGCTGCTGTCGGGGTTCATCAGTTCGCGACGGACCAGCGTCCAGTTGTCGTAGCTGGGTGCCTGCCAGGTTTCGCTCGGCGCCTGTCCGGTGAGCTGGCCGAGTTGCGTTTGCCAGTGGCGCAGTGCATAGGGATCGCCGCTGTCGACTTCCACCGGGGCGAACAGGGTTTTGCCGCCGTGTTCGCCGAGCCATTGATGCAAGCGTTTGGCGAAGCCGCAGAAGTGCGCGTATTGCCGATCGCCGAGGCCGAGCACGGCGTAGTTGAGGCCGTCGAGTGTCGAGGCCTTGGCCAGCACTTTGCGTTCGAAGCCACGGGCGCTGTCGGGTGCTTCGCCGTCGCCGAAGGTGCTGACCACGAACAACGCATTGTTCGAATCGCGCAGATCCTGTTCGCTGAGATTGGCCAGCGGCTGCACGTTGACCGGCAGTCCGGCGGCCTGCAATTGCCCGGCGGTCTGCCACGCCAGTTGCTCGGCGAAACCGCTCTGACTGGCGAAGCCGATCAGCCATGCCGACGCATCAGCGGACGGTTGCGCCAGGCCCTCACGGGCATCCTTGATCTGCTTTTTCTTGCGCCGGCGATCCAGATACAGCAGCCAGCCGGTGATGAAAAACAGCGGCATGCACACCGCCGCCATCGTCACGATGATGCGCCCGACGAGGCCGAAATAACTGCCGACGTGCAGTGCGTAAATGCTGGTCAGCAGTTGTGCCTTGAAGCTTTTGTCGGCATAGCGGTCGACGCGTTTGACCACGCCGGTCGCCGGGTCGAGGGTGATCTGGTTCAGCGCGCGGTCATGGGGCGAGCTGTCGAGCAGGTAGAACACCGTCGCCGGCTGGCCGGCCACCGCTGGCATGCGGATGTTGTACGCTGCCAGACCCGGGCCGGCAGCGCTATAGATGCTGCTCCACATCGCCGCGTAGTCGGCCGTGGGTGCCGGGCCTTCTGGCGCCGGTCCGCGACCGCCGCGTACGCGCTCGTTCTGTGGTGCGTCGGAAAGCAGCCGGGTCAGGCCCTTGTTGTACCACTCGTACGACCACGACAATCCGGTCAATGCCAGCAGCAGATAGACCAGCAGGCACCAGGTGCCGGCGACCGAGTGCAGGTCCCAATTGAACGCGCGACCCTTCTTTTTCCAGTCCAGCGTCAGCCACACGCGCCAGCTGTTCCACTGGCGTGGCCAGCGTAGATAGAGGCCGGAGAGACAGAAGAACAACAGCATCAGCGTGCAGGCGCCGGTGATGTTGCGCCCGGTGTCGCCCATGGCGAGGAAGCGGTGCAGTTGCAGCATCAGGCCGAAGAAATCCTGGCCAGTGGCGTCGCCCTTGAACTCGGCAGTGTACGGATCGAAGTAGCGCATCTCGCCCCGCCGTTCACCCTTGGGCGGGGTGAAGTAAACCCGTGCGGCGTGACCGCTGTCGGTCTCGACCCAGAGCATGGCGACTTTCTTGCCGGACGCGGCTTCGATGCGCTCCACCAGTTCCACCGGCGGCAACACGCCGGCGACCTGCTTTTCCACCTGCAAAACGGACGGATTGAGGGCGCGCAGGATCTCGTCCTGAAACGAATACGCCGCGCCGGTGATACCCATCAGGGCCAGCACCAGCCCTGCGGTGATGCCAAAAAACCAGTGCAACTGGAACAGGGTTTTCTTCAACACGTCACTCGCCGTCCGTTCGGAAATTGTCATCACGGCGGGCATTATGCCGTGGGTTATCAAGAAGCGTTTTGCGTAACACACAAAAGCCCCGTTCAACTGAATGAACGGGGCCGAGCCATACGGCATATCCCATGTAGGAGTGAGCCTGCTCGCGATAGCTAGCTGTCAGAGGGATTGATGCTGACTGCCACAC
>NZ_QETJ01000136.1:0-13783 GCF_003105095.1 Pseudomonas sp. NDM
TATTTTCAGAAGTTTTCGAAGAATTCTTCAACAACTTCAACCACTTGCGCTTCCGATCTCTCGTTAGCGGGAGGCGAATTCTACAGCGTTAATCGCTGCCGTCAACACCTCTTTTTCTCCGCTTTCGACCGAGAAGATCGAGCCGTTAAAAGAGCCAAACATCACTGATCTTTCAACTCCTTCCAGGCTTCGATGATCTGAAGCGAGCCGCTGTCGAAAACTGCGTAACTCTTTGAATCTCAAGGAGTTTTCCGTTTCGACTGCGCCGGAAGTGGGGCGAATTATAGACCTCTGGAATTCGCCGTCAACCCCTAATTCCAACTTTATTCAGATTTCAGCGTGATACGCGCAAAAGCCTTCTTACCGGCCTGACAAACGTGAGTCGCGCCCACTACATATATAAAGGAGCGATCAACCACCTCACCATCAACGCGCACTCCGCCAGCCGCCAACAGATCACGCGCTGCTGCCGAGTTCTTCACCAGGCCTGCCTTATTAAGAACGGCAGCGATCGGCATGTCCTCAGCCGAAGCCAGTTCGATCTCAGGCAAATCGTCCGGAAGCTCGCCATCCTTCATGCGATTGCCAGCCCCACGATGAGCATTCGCTGCAGCTTCTTCACCATGGAAACGCGCAACAATCTCTTCAGCCAGCTTGATCTTGATGTCACGCGGGTTCGCACCAGCTTCAACGTCAGCCCGGAATGCATCGATCTCATCCATGGACCGGAAGCTCAGCAATTCAAAGTAACGCCACATCAGCGCATCCGGAATGGAAACCAGCTTGCTGTACATGACGCCCGGCGCTTCCTGGATACCGACGTAGTTGCCCAGCGACTTGGACATCTTCTTCACGCCATCCAGACCTTCCAGCAATGGCATGGTCAGAATGCACTGAGCCTCCTGACCATACCCACGCTGCAGTTCACGCCCCATCAGCAAATTGAATTTCTGATCTGTACCGCCCAGTTCGACATCCGCGCGCAGTGCGACCGAGTCGTAGCCCTGCACCAGCGGATAGAGGAACTCGTGAATAGCGATTGGCTGATTGGTGGTGTAGCGCTTGTCGAAGTCATCGCGCTCGAGCATGCGGGCGACGGTGTATTGCGACGTCAGACGAATGAAATCCGCCGGCCCCATCTTGTCCATCCAGGTGGAGTTGAAGGCAACTTCGGTTTTCGCCGGATCAAGAATTTTGAAAACCTGAGTCTTGTAGGTTTCGGCATTCTCGAGAACCTGTTCGCGCGTCAGCGGCGGTCGCGTTGCGCTCTTGCCACTCGGGTCGCCGATCATCCCGGTGAAGTCACCAATAAGGAAGATCACCTGATGCCCCAGCTCCTGGAACTGACGCAGCTTATTAATAAGCACGGTATGACCCAGATGCAGATCCGGAGCGGTAGGGTCGAAACCAGCCTTGATACGCAGCGGTTGGCCGCGTTTGAGCTTCTCGACCAGCTCGGACTCGACCAACAGTTCTTCCGCACCACGTTTAATCAGCGCTAGCTGCTCTTCAACCGACTTCATAACAGACCCGCAAGGCTCAGATTCAAAGGGAACCAACCATACAAGAACGCGCACCAATTACAAGTTTTGCCCGGCGCACGGACAGCAATCCACAGGCCCGAGGTCTGTGGACTTGCTTCAGAGATGATTTGGTTATATTTTATACAGTTATTTCATCTTCATCATGTCATTCATCTTTTCCAATTCATCTATTTCAAAGTCAAAAATTACCTATGACCACAGAACCGTCTAAAGCGCCCCCGCTTTACCCGAAGACCCACCTGCTCGCCGCAAGTGGAATCGCCGCCCTTCTCAGTCTGGCGTTGCTGGTATTTCCCTCCAGCGATGTTGAAGCCAAAAAGACGACTCTGAGTCTTGAACTGGAAAGTCCTGCTGAACAACTGACACAAGATCAAGACGCTGCCGATGCAGCTCAAGCCACAACCGAACCCGCAGCTTCCCCGTTCGCACAAATCGAAAACAGCGACGAAAATGCCGCGCAAACAGCCGAAACTGCGCCGGCGCCTGTTGCGGCTGCTGAGAAACCAAAAGAGCCTGGTCACCGCGAGGTCGTGGTTTCCAAAGGCGATACGCTGTCTACCCTGTTTGAAAAGGTCGGTCTGCCAGCAGCCTCTGTGCACGAAGTACTGGCAAGCGACAAGCAGGCCAAACAGTTCAGCCAGCTCAAGCGTGGTCAGAAACTCGAATTCGAACTGAGTCCGGAAGGACAGTTGACCAGCTTGCACAGCAAGGTCAGCGACGTTGAAACCATTACCCTGACCAAGAACGATAAGGGCTATTCGTTCAACCGTGTCACCGCCAAGCCAACGGTTCGCACTGCCTACGTTCATGGCGTCATCAACAGCTCGCTTTCGCAGTCCGCTGCGCGCGCCGGCCTCTCTCACAGCCTGACGATGGATATGGCCAGCGTCTTCGGCTACGACGTCGACTTTGCTCAGGACATCCGTCAGGGTGACGAATTCGATGTGATCTACGAGCAGAAAGTCATCAACGGCAAGGCAGTCGGCACCGGCCCGATCCTTTCCGCGCGCTTCACCAACCGTGGCAAGACCTACACCGCCGTTCGCTACACCAACAAACAAGGCAACAGCAGCTATTACACCGCCGATGGCAACAGCATGCGCAAGGCTTTCATCCGGACGCCGGTTGACTTCGCCCGCATCAGCTCGAAGTTCTCCATGGGCCGCAAGCACCCGATTCTCAACAAGATCCGCGCCCATAAAGGTGTTGATTACGCTGCTCCACGGGGCACGCCGATCAAGGCTGCCGGTGACGGCAAAGTATTACTGGCCGGTCGTCGTGGCGGTTACGGCAACACCGTGATCATCCAGCATGGCAACACTTACCGTACGCTCTATGGCCACATGCAGGGTTTCGCCAAAGGCGTGAAAACCGGCGGTACCGTCAAGCAGGGTCAAGTCATTGGCTACATCGGTACCACCGGCCTTTCTACTGGCCCACATTTACATTACGAATTCCAGGTGAACGGCGTTCACGTCGATCCGCTGGGCCAGAAGCTGCCAATGGCCGATCCGATCGCCAAGTCCGAGCGCGCGCGTTTCCTGGCGCAGAGCCAGCCGCTGATGGCGCGCATGGATCAAGAGAAGGCCACCATGCTGGCTTCGAGCAAGCGCTAAGCGATGGCCCTGTATATCGGTGTGATGTCCGGAACCAGTCTCGACGGGCTGGACATCGCCCTGATCGAACAGACCTCGGCGATCAAACTGATCGCCACCCACTACCTGCCAATGCCTGATTCCCTGCGCGCCGAGCTGCTTGGCCTGTGTGCCAGCGGCCCCGACGAGATCGCCCGTTCGGCGATTGCCCAGCAACACTGGGTCGAGCTCGCAGCCTCAGGTATTCATGCCCTCCTCGCTCAACAACAGCTCCAACCCGATGCCATCCGCGCTATCGGCAGCCACGGTCAGACCATTCGCCATGAACCGGCACGCGGCTTCACCGTGCAGATCGGTAACCCAGCCCTGCTGACAGAGTTGACCGGCATTACCGTCGTCAGTGATTTCCGCAGCCGCGATGTTGCGGCGGGCGGCCAGGGTGCACCTCTGGTGCCAGCGTTTCACGAAGCTTTGTTTGAAGAGCGTACCGGTAACCAGGCAGTCTTGAATGTAGGCGGATTCAGCAATCTCAGCCTGATTGAGCCAAGCAAACCTGTAGCCGGTTTCGACTGCGGTCCGGGGAATGTTCTGATGGACGCCTGGATTCACCGGCAACGCGGCGAAAACTATGACCGGGGCGGGCAGTGGGCTGCGACCGGTACGGTTCAGCCAACCCTGCTCAAAGCACTGCTCAGCGACCCGTTCTTCGTGACCAAAGGCCCGAAGAGTACCGGCCGTGAAGTGTTCAATCTGCCTTGGCTGGAACAGCATCTTTCACGCCTGCCGAGCCTTGCGGCCGAAGACGTTCAGGCCACGCTGCTCGAACTGACGGCGCTGACCATCGTCGAGTCGCTGCAAAGTGCTCAATCGGACACGCAGGAACTGCTGGTCTGTGGCGGCGGCGCACATAACGCCACACTGATGAAACGACTGGCGGATCTACTGCCGAACACTAAGGTCGCCAGCACCGCAACTCACGGCGTCGATCCGGATTGGGTGGAAGCCATGGCCTTCGCGTGGCTCGCTCATTGCTGCCTGGAAGGGATTGCCGCCAACCGGCCAAGCGTCACCGGTGCTCGCGGTCTGCGCGTACTCGGCGCTATCTACCCGGCATAATCTCCGCACACAAAAACGCCGCAGAACCGAAAGGCTCTGCGGCGTTTTGTTGTGTGCGGTGAAGTGCGATCAGATCGAGAACGACGATCCGCAACCACATGTCGTTGTGGCATTCGGGTTCTTGATCACGAAGCGCGAACCTTCCAGACCTTCCTGATAATCCACCTCGGCACCGGCCAGGTACTGGAAGCTCATCGGATCGACCACCAGGCTCACGCCTTCGCGCTCGACGATGGTGTCGTCATCGGCCACGTCTTCATCGAAGGTGAAACCGTATTGAAACCCAGAACAACCGCCGCCCGTAACGAATACGCGCAGCTTCAAGCGATCATTCCCCTCTTCATCGACCAGGCTCTTCACCTTGTGCGCAGCACCTTGAGTGAATTGCAAAGCCGTGGGGGTGAAGGATTCGACGCTCATGCTGACTATCTCCCGGCGTTACGCCGCCATAATGCGTGATGACGCGCATTATCCGCTTGTCCTAGAAAATTGGTCAACTATTAGAGGAGCAGCGGCAAGCTTCGAGCGCTGAGCTTCAAGCCTGCTGCTGATCTCTTGTAGCTAGTGGCTTGAAGCTCGTAGCAGCTTTTAAGGAAGCATGCCGGCGTGGGACAGGCCGAAGCGCTCGTCCAGTCCGAACAGGATGTTCATGTTCTGCACCGCCTGGCCCGAGGCACCTTTGACGAGATTGTCGATCACCGAAAGTACCACCACCAGATCGCCATCCTGCGGACGATGCACAGCAATGCGGCAGACGTTGGCGCCGCGCACGCTGCGGGTTTCCGGGTGGCTACCGGCTGGCATTACATCGACGAACGGTTCGTTGGCGTAGCGCTTTTCGAACAGCGCCTGCAGATCCACCGAGCGATCGACCACGGTCGCATAGAGCGTGGAATGAATACCGCGAATCATCGGCGTCAGGTGCGGTACGAAGGTCAGGCCGACATCCTTGCCCGCCGCGCGACGCAGACCCTGGCGAATTTCCGGCAGGTGGCGATGACCTTTTACCGCATAGGCCTTCATGCTTTCCGACGTCTCGGAGTACAAAGAACCTACAGCCGCGCCACGCCCGGCACCGCTGACGCCGGATTTGCAGTCGGCGATCAGGCGCGAAGCGTCGGCCAGCCCTGCTTCAAGCAATGGAAGAAAGCCCAGTTGCGTAGCGGTTGGGTAGCAACCCGGCACCGCGATCAGGCGCGCTTTCTTGATCTGCTCGCGATTGACTTCCGGCAAACCGTAGACAGCTTCGTCCAGCAGTTCTGGCGCGCCGTGCGGCTGGCCGTACCACTTGGCCCATTCATCAGCGTCTTGCAGACGGAAGTCGGCCGACAGATCAATGACCTTGGTGCCCGCCGCCAGCAGTTCGCCTGCCAAGGCGTGAGCCACACCGTGTGGCGTGGCGAAGAACACCACATCGCAGGCGCCGAGGGTTTTCACGTCCGGCACGCTGAACGCCAGGCCGTCGTAGTGGCCGCGCAGGTTCGGGTACATGTCAGCCACGGCCAGACCGGCCTCGGATCGGGAAGTGATGACGACCACTTCTGCCTGCGGATGCTGTGCCAACAGACGCAGCAGTTCGACACCGGTGTAACCCGTGCCGCCGACGATACCGACCTTGACCATAAACCTGCCCTCAACGAACCCACTGGAAAGCCGTCGATAATAGGGGCCGCGCGCGCCTGCGACAACCGCCAAGGTGACGCGCGGGCGCTCAAGCCACTACTATCTGGCTACCGTGAATGAGGGAATAACCAAAAATGCTCTATCTATGGCTTAAAGCGTTTCACATCGTCAGCGTCGTCTGCTGGTTTGCCGGGCTGTTCTACTTGCCGCGCCTGTTCGTTTACCACGCACAAAGTGCAGACACGATCAGCCAGGAACGCTTCAGCGTCATGGAGCGCAAGCTGTATCGCGGCATCATGGGCCCGGCGATGATCGCCACGCTGATCTTCGGTGGCTGGCTGATCTACCTCAACCCGTCACTCTTCAGCCAGGGCGGCTGGATCCACGCCAAGCTGACCCTGGTCGTATTGCTGATCGGCTACCACCACATGTGCGGCGCGCAGGTAAAACGCTTTGCCCGTGGCGAAAACACCCGCAGCCATGTCTTTTATCGCTGGTTCAATGAAGTGCCGGTTCTGATATTGCTGGCTATCGTAATTCTGGTCGTGGTCAAGCCGTTCTAACTTCAATCAATACAGATCTTCGGGGTGTTCTCAATGTCGCTGCCCGCTCTGCTCGAAAAACGCCTGCGTCTGCCCGTCGTAGCGGCGCCGATGTTTCTGATTTCCAATCCGGAGCTGGTGCTCGCCTGCTGCCGCAATGGCGTGGTCGGCAGCTTTCCGGCGCTGAACCAGCGCGAGAGCAGCGGATTCAAGGCCTGGCTGGAACAGATCGAGGCGGGCCTGGCGACGCTGGATAATCCGGCCCCTTATGCCGTGAACCTGATTGTTCACCACAGCAACCCGCGCCTGCAGGCGGATCTGGACATCTGCGTCGAGCACAAGGTACCGATTGTCATCACCAGCCTAGGCGCGGTGAAGGAACTGGTCGACGCGGTGCACAGCTATGGCGGCCTGGTGTTTCACGACGTGACCACGCGGCGCCATGCCGAGAAAGCCGCTGACGCCGGGGTCGACGGACTGATTGCCGTCGCAGCCGGTGCCGGTGGGCATGCCGGCACCTGGAGTCCGTTTGCGCTGATTGCCGAAATCCGCGAGTTTTTCGACAAGACGCTGTTGCTTGCAGGATGTTTGAACCACGGCCATGAGATTCTCGCCGCGCAGCTGCTCGGCGCGGATTTGGCCTACTTCGGTACGCGATTTATCGGCACCACCGAAAGTCACGCACCTGACGCCTACAAAGACATGCTGCTGACAGCCAAGGCTGCCGACATCATTCATACTCCAGCGGTGTCGGGAGTGCCGGCCAGCTTCATGCGCCAGAGTCTGGAAGCGGCCGGTTTCGACATGGCAGCGCTACAAGGCAAGGGCGAGGTGAATTTCGGCGACAAGCTCAAGCCGATCAATGATGAGGCCAAAGCCTGGAAGACCGTGTGGTCGGCGGGCCAGGGTGTTGGTCAGATTGACGATCTGCCAAGCGTGGACCAGTTGATTGCGCGGCTGGACGCGGAATATCGTCAAGCCCAAACGCGCGCTGCACAGCTGCCACAACGCTGGCCGCGCTGAGAGATACCCGGCCAGTCACTATCAGGCTGGCCTCGACTTGATACCTGCAAACCCAATCGCGACAAGGATGCCTCGGCCATGAGCGAACCCCGTTACAAGATCGTCTTCGACGGCGCGCTGCAACCTGGCGTCGACCTTACCACTGCCAAACTGAATCTGGCGGATCTGTTCAAAAGCGATGTGGCCGCCATCGAGCGCCTGTTCAGTGGCCGCGCCGTCGCCCTCAAACGGGATTTATCCCACAGCGATGCCCAGACGTATCTGCAAGCGTTGAGCAAAACCGGGATCGATGCGCGGATCGAAGCGGAAACTGCCATTGAGCTGAGTCTGGCAGATGTCCACGATAACCCTGCAGCGGTGGCCGAACCGGACTCGCCCTACGCCCCGCCACGCGCGAACGTCGGAGAAAGCCTGCCAGCGTTCGCCACGCTCAAGCCATTCAGTGTCGAAGGCCGGATCGGTCGCCTGCGCTTTCTGGCCTGGACCATGGTCTTGAGTCTGGTGGCCCTGCCCATCGTCGGCGTGTTCGCCTTGATTGCGTTGGGACTGGTCAGCGGCGACTCGACAACCGGCCTGATTTTCGGCGGGATTCTGGCCGTCTTCCTGTTTATTGGCTTCATGATCGTCAGCATTCTGTTCAGCGTTCAGCGCCTGCACGATATCGGCTGGTCAGGCTGGCTGTGGTTGCTGAATCTGGTGCCGTTCGTGGGCATCTTCTTCCCACTGGTGATCATGGTCGTCCCCGGCAATACCGGCGCCAACCGCTATGGCCCGCCGCCGCCGCCCAACAGCACAGCGGTCAAAGTGCTGTGCTCATTGTGGATCGTGTTCTTCGCGCTGATTTTTGCCGGCGGCCTCCTTGGTGGCTTCTCCGCTGTGCAAGAGGAGTACGAAAGCAATCTGGAAAGCAGTTATGACAGCGGCTCGGTGACCACCGACGAAGTTGAGGTCGTCGAACCGCCAGCGATTTCCGCCGACGAGGCAGCCGAACCGGCGCAGGCCCCTGTAGACTCTGCGCAAGAATGAACAGCGCTCCTCGCCGTGACAACCGCGTCGCCGGCGCGGAGCTGTTGCGATGGAGAACTGCATGACCCGTTACGCTCTGATCACTGGCGCCTCCAGCGGCATCGGCCTGGCCATGGCCGAAGCGCTGGCCCGGCGTGGCCGCAGTCTGATTCTGGTGGCACGACAGCGTGATCAGCTGGAAAGTATCGCCATCGAGCTGACCCAGCGCTTCGATGTCGAAGTGTTGTTTCGTGCCTGCGACCTCGGCGAACCGTTGCGCCTGTCCGGCTTTTTGCTGGAGCTCGAAGAAGGTGACCGGCAGATCGATCTGCTGGTCAACTGCGCCGGTATCGGCACGTGCGGCCCGTTTCTCGCGCAGGACTGGATGACCGAACAGGACCTCATCGAGGTCAACATCCTGGCCCTCACTCGCCTTTGCCATGCGGTCGGCAACAGCATGGCGCTACTGGGAGGCGGGCAGATTCTGAACGTCGCCTCGGTGGCCGCTTACAGCCCCGGCCCATGGATGAGCACTTACTACGCCAGCAAAGCCTACGTGCTGCACTTTTCCGAAGCCCTGCGCGTCGAGCTCAAACAAAGCGGCGTGCAAGTCTCGGTGCTGTGCCCTGGCCCGACACGTACACCGTTCTTCCGTACCGCACAAATGAGTAGCGAAAAGATCGAAAGCAGCAACTCGCTGATGAGTCCGGAAGAGGTCGCGCTGCATGCCGTGCGTGCACTGGATAAAAATCGCGCAATCATCATTCCGGGACGACGCAACCGCTGGCTGGCGTTCCTGCCGCGGCTGGGTTCGCGCTGGCTTAACCGGACGATTGTCGGCATGGTCAACAAAGCTTACTGCCCCCGCTAGGAAGACGACTTCGAAGCGGTACACTCGATTCAGCCCAACTCAACGGAGAAACAGCAGTGGATACTCTGTTCACCAAGATCATCAACCGGGAAATCCCGGCCAATATCATTTACGAGGACGACCAGGTTCTGGCCTTCCACGACATCGCCCCACAAGCTCCGGTGCACTTTCTGGTAATCCCGAAAAAACCGGTGCGCACGCTCAATGACCTGACCGAAGACGACAAGGCGCTGGCCGGGCACATCCTGTTCACTGCGCAGCGTCTGGCGCTGGAACTGGGTTGCGAAGAGGGCTTTCGCGTGGTGATGAACTGCAATGAACTTGGCGGGCAGACTGTCTATCACATTCATATGCACGTGCTGGGGCAGCGTCAGATGAACTGGCCGCCGGGCTGATTGGCGACAACCGACTGTGGGAACGAGCCTGCTCGCGAAGGCGTCGATACATTCAACACTTCAGTATCCGATAATCCGCTTTCGCGAGCAGGCTCGCTCCCACAAAGAGCAAAATCAGCAGCCAATGACCCAGCGCAAACCCTCGCCGGCCGATTCGGTTAAACTGGCCGCCGAGATTCTTCCCGGAGGTCAGCATGACTACCCAACGTCACTACTCGCCCATAGACCGTCTTCTGCTGCAAGCCGATGCCGCGATGCGCACGCTGTTGCCCTTCAGTGGCCAGCCGTACCGTCCATCGCCAGCGATTCTGCAGCCGGACACGCAGATGAGCGACGAAGACACCCGCCACGTCGCCGGCCTGATGCGCATCAACCACACCGGTGAAGTCTGCGCCCAGGCGCTGTACCAGGGCCAAGCACTGACCGCCAAGTTGCCGCAAGTACGTCAAGCCATGGAGCACGCGGCTGAAGAAGAGATCGATCATCTGGTCTGGTGCGAGCAGCGCATTCACCAACTGGGTAGCCACACCAGCGTGCTGAATCCACTGTTTTACGGCATGTCGTTCGGCATCGGCGCGGTCGCCGGACTGATCAGCGACAAGGTCAGTCTTGGTTTCGTCGCGGCGACCGAGCATCAGGTGTGCAAGCACCTGAATGAGCATCTGGAGCAATTGCCGGCCGAGGACGAGAAGTCCCGGGCGATTCTCGAGCAGATGCGCATCGATGAACAACATCACGCGGAAAGTGCTCTGGATGCGGGCGGGTTTCGTTTTCCGGCGCCGGTGAAGTTCGGGATGAGTCTGTTGGCGAAAGTGATGACCAAGAGTACCTATCGGATTTGAGATCTGGGTCGATGCTGATGGCCTCATCGCGAGCAGACTCACTCTTACAGGGCTCCGTATTCCAGCAATAAAAAAGGCGACTGCCGTGAGGGAGTCGCCTTTTTTGTGTCCGGGAATCTTAGGTCGGCATGTTTCGCGCGTAGAAGATTTCCAGCATTTCGTGTTTCACACGGTCGGTCACCTGGGCACGTTGCTCGGGCGAAAGATTGCTGGTGGCGTCGCCGAAAAGGTAGTTGTCCAGTTCGAAGTTCTTCAACAGCATCTTGGTGTGGAACAGGTTTTCCTGGTACACGTTCACGTCGGTCATCTGGTACGCGTCGCGGGTGTCTTCGGAGAGGTAGTTCTGGATCGAGTTGATTTCGTGGTCGATGAAGTGCTTGTTGCCCTCAACGTCGCGGGTGAAGCCGCGCACACGGTAATCCACGGTCACGATGTCCGAATCGAACTGGTGAATGAGGAAGTTGAGCGCTTTGAGCGGTGAAATGACACCACAGGTCGACACGTCGATATCCACACGGAAGGTCGCAATACCATCGTCCGGATGGATTTCCGGGTAGGTGTGTACCGTGATGTGGCTCTTGTCGAGGTGGGCCAGAATGATTTCGGGCAACGGGCCCGGCGATTCTTCGATCTGGCTGTCAGTCGGGGTTACCGGCTCTTCCGAAATCAGAATCGTGACGCTGGCGCCCTGGGGTTCATAGTCCTGACTGGCGATGTTCAGGATGTTGGCACCAATGATCTCGACAACTTCTGTGAGAATCTGCGTCAGGCGTTTCGCGTTGTACTCTTGATTGATGTACTCGACGTAAGCCTGCTGGTCTTGCGGGGTTTCCGCGTAGCAGATGTCATAGATGTTGAAGCTCAAGGTCTTTGTCAGGTTATTGAACCCGTGGAGCTTGAGTTTGCTTTTCACCGTTAAAAACTCTCTATGTATGCGGCGCGGCCGCGTGATCAAGCATGCCCGTCAAGTGCGAACAACGCACCTGCGTAGGACGGTTAACACCTCTTCGCGATGGCGATTTTGGTTATCTGTTCAGGCGGATGACCTGTCGGCTGACCGATCACTGCCCTGAAAAAAGTGGCGCATTATGCAGACGTCAGCGGGGGATCGCCAGAGTCTGCACTGCTTTTATGATAGTTGAATGTCGGTTCAACCGAGTTCAACGATTTCATAGTCATGGGTAATCGCCACGCCGGCCGCGCCGAGCATGATCGACGCGGAGCAATACTTCTCGGCCGACAGCTCGATGGCGCGCTTGACCTGGGCTTCTTTCAGGCCCCGGCCCTTGACTACGAAGTGCATGTGGATCTTGGTAAAGACCTTGGGATCTTCAGTCGCGCGCTCGGCGTCGAGGAAGGCTTCGCAGCTTTCAACGGCCTGTCGCGACTTCTTCAGGATGCTGACCACGTCGAAGTTGCTGCACCCGCCGACACCCAGCAAGAGCATCTCCATCGGGCGAACCCCGAGGTTACGGCCACCGGCGTCCGGCGGACCGTCCATCACCACGACATGACCGCTGCCCGATTCGCCGAGGAACATGGCTTCGCCAGCCCATTGGATGCGTGCCTTCATCGCCCAGACTCCACTGTAAAAAAAGGGTCGCCAGCTTAGCACAGGGCTTTGTCCCGGCAGGAGCGACGTCCTAGGACGGATGCTGTCTGGCTGTAGGTAATTTCTCGAATTTTCGACGAAGTGTCTGGTAAGCTGGCGCCAATTCGCTGGCGCCCATTCGTCAGCCCTGTAGCGACCGCCTTCAGCGCCTCATAAAAACTCAAACATCACCGTGCAGTCTTTTCGGGATACAACCATGGTTGCTATTACCCCCACACCCAAAATCAAGAACATCGACAAGCTGCTGATGCATTGCCAGCGCCGGCGTCATGCGGCCAAGAGCAACATCATCTGCGCCGGCGATCGCTCGGACACGCTGTACTTCATCATCAAGGGCTCGGTCACCATCCTCATCGAAGACGACGATGGTCGCGAGATGATCATCGCCTATCTGAACGCCGGGGATTTCTTCGGCGAACTGGGCCTGTTCGAACAAGCCGGCCACGAACAGGAACGCAGCGCCTGGGTGCGGGCCAAGGTCGAATGCGAAACCGCGGAAATCAGTTACGCCAAGTTCCGCGAACTGTCGCAACAGGACCCAGACATTCTTTACGCACTCAGCGGACAAATCGCACAACGCCTGCGCAATACCACGCGCAAAGTCGGCGACCTGGCGTTTTTCGACGTCACCGGTCGAGTCGCTCGGTGCCTGCTGGAACTGTGCAAACAGCCGGACGCCATGACGCACCCGGATGGCATGCAGATCAAAGTCACCCGCCAGGAAATCGGTCGGATCGTCGGTTGTTCACGAGAGATGGTCGGCCGCGTGCTCAAGGATCTTGAAGAACGCAACTTGGTCGACGTGAAGGGCAAGACCATGGTGGTCTTCGGGACACGCTAAGCCTGCAAATCAGGCGCTGTAGATCTGCGCCAGCATCAAACGAAACAGCTCATCGAGACGCGCCAACGCTTGTGGCGCGTTGAATTTCTCATGCAAGGCGATGTGGCTTTGCGCCCTCACCCGTTGCTCCAGCCCGCAGGCTTCATTGAAGCGATTGACCGCGGCGACCATCGACTCGCGCTCGTCATCCATCAGCATCGCCCCGTGCACCAGACCCACCGGACGTTGTCCGCCCTGGCTCTGACGCCAGCGCTGGGCGGTGCCGACCATCTTGCGGCCGTCGAGATTGACGTTGAAGCGGCCATCGCAGAATGCACCGTCGATTTCCCCCACCGACGATGTGCCACCCAACTCATCCAGCAACTGACAGATCGGATCGCACAGGCGACGATAGCCGGTTTCGATGCGGTTCAAGTCGCCTTCGCTGCGAGGCGGGGCATAGACCAGAGCAATGTTGATGGTTGCAGCAGATTGCGGCACCGGCTCGCCGCCGGTTTCTCGCAGCAGCACCGGCCAGCCGGCGGCAGCGGAGACTTCGCAGGCGTGGGCGAATTGCGGGAGACGGTTGAGGCGGCGCGGCATGACCAGCGCGCGGTCGGTGGGTTGCCAGAACAGCAGATCGAATTCGGCGTCGCCGGCGCAGACCGAGGCCAACAAGTCCTGTTCGGCTTGCAAGCCGGATTCGATGGTCAGGGGGGTTGGCAGCGACATGGGGGCTCCGGCAGATTGAATCTCTTTAGCGGAATTCAGGGCCTCTTCGCGAGCAGGCTCGCT
>NZ_QETJ01000137.1:0-13746 GCF_003105095.1 Pseudomonas sp. NDM
CTCGCGATAGCGTCATATCAGCCGATGCAAATATTGACTGATACACCGCTATCGCGAGCAGGCTCACTCCTACAGGGATTTGTGTCAGGCGTTATTGATGCGCAGCTCTTCGATACTGATCTCACGCATCCTGAATTTCTGGATCTTCCCCGTCACTGTCATCGGAAACGCGTCGACGAACTTGAAGTAACGCGGTGTCTTGAAGTGCGCAATCCGCGCTTTGCACCAGGTTTGCAGCTCCAGTTCAGAGGCGCTGTGGCCGGGGTGGAATTTGATCCAGGCGACGATCTCTTCACCGTAGCGCGGGCACGGAATGCCGATCACCTGCACATCCGCTACCGCCGGATGGGTGAAGAAGAATTCTTCCAGCTCTCGGGGATAAACGTTCTCGCCGCCACGAATGATCATGTCTTTGTTACGCCCGGCGATGTTGACGTAACCCTCCTCGTTCATGCTCGCCAGGTCGCCGGTGTGCATCCACCCCGCCTCATCGATGGCTTCGGCCGTGGCCTGCGGGTTATTCCAATAGCCGAGCATCACGCTGTAACCGCGGGTGCACAATTCACCGATGGTGCCGCGTGGCACGACGTTGCCTGCGTCGTCGATAATCTTGCTTTCCAGCTGTGGCTGAGTGCGCCCGACCGTGGTGACGCGCAGCTCAAGCTCGTCGGCCGGCCCGGTCTGCAGCGACACCGGGCTGGTTTCGGTCATGCCGTAGGCGATCTGCACTTCGCTCATGTGCATTTCGCTGATCACTCGACGCATGACCTCGATCGGACAGGTCGCTCCGGCCATGATCCCCGTGCGCAGGCTCGTCAGGTCGAAAGCCTGCCGCTGCGGCTGATCGAGCATGGCGATGAACATGGTCGGCACACCGTACAGCGCCGTGGCTTTTTCTTCGGCCACCGCTTGCAGAGTCACCGCGGGATCAAAAGCGTCGCTGGGATAAATCATCGTACTGCCATGGGTGACGCAGCCGAGGTTGCCCATGACCATGCCGAAGCAGTGATACAGCGGCACCGGAATCACCAGACGATCGGCAGACGTCAGGCCGAGGCTTTCGCCGACCATGTAGCCGTTGTTGAGAATGTTGTAGTGACTGAGGGTTGCGCCCTTGGGGAAACCGGTGGTGCCAGAGGTGTACTGGATGTTCACCGGTTGATCGAAATGCAGGCTGGCGCTGCGCTCGGCCAGTTGATCAGGCGAGACGCTGGCAGCCAGCTCGCTGAGCTGCGACCACGGCAGAAAGCCAGCTGGCGGGTTTGCATCGAGGCTGATCACGCCGCGCAAATCCGGCAGACGTTCGCTGCGCAGGTGACCGATGGCGTGCTCGGCCAGCTCGGGCGCCAGGCCTTGAAGCATTTCATGGTAATTCGAGGTTTTGAACGCGCCCGCGCAGACCAGCCACTGACAGCCGGATTGCTTGAGCACGTATTCGAGTTCCGAGCTGCGATAGGCGGGATTGATGTTGACCAGGATCACCCCGATCTTCGCCGTGGCGAATTGGGTGACGCACCACTGCGCGCAGTTCGGCGCCCAGATGCCGAGGCGATCACCGGTCTGCAAACCCAATGCGAGCAAGGCTCTGGCCTGCTCATCCACGGCGTCGGCCAGTTGTCGCCAGGAGTAACGCAACTGCTGGTGGCGCACCACCAGCGCCTCGCCATCCGGGTATTGCGCGACCGTTTGATCGAAGCGCTGACCGATGGTCAGCGCCAACAGGGCCTGGTGCTGAGAGCCACGGGTGTAGCTGCGCGGCGGGTTTGCAGTGGGTTGATCCATGACGAGCCCTTTTATCTTTTTTTGTTGAACTGAGGCTGGTGTGTGGCGAGGGAGCTTGCTCCCGCTCGGCTGCGTAGCAGTCGTGAAATCGGCGACTCGGTGCAGTCAGATTTACCGCGATCAGCGATTTTGCGAGCGCTTCGCGCTCAAGCGGGAGCAAGCTCCCTCGCCACAATTTTGCATAGATGAAATTTCAGATGTGTCCTTACTCTCGCGCAAGTTGACGCTTACGTAAAGCTGATTGACAGCCGAACTCGGGAAGCTTTACGTTAACGTAAAGCTGAGCGCCGATCTGACGTGCACTCCACCCGATAAAAAAGCCAAAAGGTGACCCATGAGCTATCCATCCCTGAACTTCGCCCTCGGTGAAACCATCGACATGCTGCGCGATCAGGTGCAGTCCTTCGTCGCCGATCAGATCGCCCCGCGTGCCGCGCAGATCGATCACGACAACCTGTTCCCGGCCGATATGTGGCGCAAATTCGGTGACATGGGTCTGCTCGGCATCACCGTGCCGGAAGAGTACGGCGGCGCGGGCCTGGGTTATCTGGCGCACGTGGTGGCGATGGAAGAAATCAGCCGTGGCTCGGCGTCGGTGGCGTTGTCCTACGGCGCGCACTCCAACCTCTGCGTCAACCAGATCAACCGCAACGGCAACCACGAACAGAAAAGCAAATACCTGCCGCAGCTGATCAGCGGCGAGCACGTCGGCGCCCTCGCCATGAGTGAGCCAAACGCCGGTTCCGACGTGGTCTCGATGAAGCTGCGTGCCGACAAGCGCGGCGACCGCTTCGTCCTTAACGGCAGCAAGACCTGGATCACCAACGGCCCTGACGCCAACACCTATGTGATCTACGCCAAGACCGATCTGGAAAAAGGCCCGCACGGCATTACTGCGTTCATCGTCGAGCGTGACTGGAAAGGCTTCAGCCGCAGCAACAAGTTCGACAAGCTCGGCATGCGCGGCTCCAATACCTGCGAGCTGTTCTTCGATGACGTCGAAGTGCCGGAAGAGAACATCCTCGGCGTGCTCAACGGCGGCGTGAAGGTGCTGATGAGCGGCCTCGATTACGAACGCGTGGTGCTGTCGGGCGGCCCGACCGGGATCATGCAGTCGTGCATGGACCTGATCGTGCCGTACATCCACGACCGCAAGCAGTTCGGCCAGAGCATCGGCGAATTCCAGCTGATCCAGGGCAAAGTCGCCGACATGTACACCCAACTCAACGCCAGCCGCGCCTATCTGTACGCAGTGGCGCAGGCCTGCGAGCGCGGCGAAACCACGCGCAAGGATGCCGCTGGAGTGATTCTCTACACCGCCGAACGCGCCACACAAATGGCCCTCGACGCGATCCAGATTCTTGGCGGCAACGGCTACATCAACGAATTCCCCGCCGGCCGCCTGCTGCGCGACGCCAAGCTCTACGAAATCGGCGCCGGCACCAGCGAAATCCGCCGCATGCTGATCGGTCGCGAACTGTTCAACGAGACGAAATGAAGTTCGTCAGTTGCAAGCCGCAAGCCACAAGCTGCAAGAGATCCGCGCTCTTGCCCCAACCTGCAGCTTGCCGCTTGTAGCTAGAAGCTGCTTACGGAGTAAGCCCCATGATCCTGCACACTCAGCTCAACCCGCGCTCCGCGGAGTTCGCCGTCAACAGCGCGGCGATGCTCAAACAGGTCGACGCGCTGCACACCCTGCTCGCTCAAGTGGCCCAGGGTGGCGGTGCCAAAGCCCAGGAACGCCACACCTCGCGCGGTAAATTGCTGCCGCGTGAACGCATCAATCGCCTGCTCGATCCGGGCTCGCCGTTTCTGGAAATCAGCCAACTGGCCGCTCACGCCGTGTATGGCGAAGACGTCCCCGCCGCCGGGGTGATTGCCGGGATCGGTCGCGTCGAAGGCGTGGAATGCATGATCGTCGCCAACGATGCGACGGTGAAAGGCGGTTCGTATTACCCGCTTACGGTGAAGAAACACCTGCGTGCACAGACCATCGCCCAGCAGAATCGCCTGCCGTGCATTTATCTGGTGGACTCGGGCGGCGCCAACCTGCCGCGTCAGGACGAAGTGTTTCCGGATCGCGAGCACTTCGGGCGGATCTTTTTCAATCAGGCCAACATGAGCGCCATGGGCATCCCGCAGATCGCCGTGGTCATGGGCTCGTGCACCGCTGGCGGCGCGTATGTGCCAGCGATGGCGGACGAAGCGATCATGGTGCGCAACCAGGCGACGATCTTTCTCGCCGGCCCGCCGCTGGTGAAAGCTGCAACCGGTGAAGTGGTCAGCGCCGAGGATCTGGGCGGTGCCGATGTGCATTGCAAGACTTCCGGCGTGGCCGACCATTACGCCGAGAACGACGAACACGCCCTCGCCCTCGCCCGCCGCAGCGTCGCCAACCTCAACTGGCGCAAGCTCGGCGAGGTGCAGCAACGCACGCCGATTGCGCCGCTGTACGCCAGCGACGAGTTGTACGGCGTGGTTCCGGCTGACGCCAAGCAGCCATTCGATGTGCGCGAAGTGATCGCGCGACTGGTCGATGGCTCGGTGTTCGATGAATTCAAAGCGCTGTTTGGCACCACGCTGGTTTGCGGTTTCGCTCACTTGCACGGCTACCCGATCGCAATCCTCGCGAACAACGGCATTCTTTTCGCCGAAGCCGCGCAAAAAGGCGCGCACTTCATCGAACTGGCGTGCCAACGCGGTATTCCACTGCTGTTTCTGCAGAACATCACCGGCTTCATGGTCGGGCAGAAATACGAAGCCGGCGGCATTGCCAAGCACGGCGCGAAGCTGGTTACCGCAGTGGCCTGCGCCAAGGTGCCGAAATTCACCGTGATCATCGGCGGCAGCTTCGGGGCCGGCAACTACGGCATGTGCGGTCGCGCTTACGACCCACGTTTTTTGTGGATGTGGCCGAACGCGCGGATCGGCGTGATGGGCGCCGAACAGGCCGCCGGCGTGCTGGTGCAGGTCAAACGCGAACAGGCCGAACGCAGCGGTCAGGCGTTCAGCGCCGAGCAGGAGACCGAGATCAAGCAGCCGATTCTCGACCAGTACGAAGAGCAGGGTCACCCCTACTACTCCAGCGCGCGGTTGTGGGACGACGGCGTCATCGACCCGTCGCAGACCCGCGATGTGCTGGCCCTGGCCTTGTCCGCGTCGCTGAACGCGCCAATCGAACCGAGCCGCTTCGGCGTGTTCCGGATGTGATGGGGAGAACCTGATGAGCGACTTCAATACCCTCGAACTGCAAACCGACCCGCGCGGCTTCGCGACGCTGTGGCTCAACCGCGCCGAGAAAAACAACGCCTTCAACGCCGAGATGATCCGCGAACTGATCCTCGCCCTCGACAAGGTGGCCAGCGATTCGAGCCTGCGTTTTCTGCTGCTGCGCGGGCGCGGCAAGCACTTCAGTGCCGGCGCCGACCTGGCCTGGATGCAGCAGTCGGCGGAGCTCGATTACCACACCAACCTCGACGACGCCCGCGAACTGGCCGAGCTGATGTACAACCTCGCCAAACTGAAAATCCCCACCCTCGCCGTGGTTCAGGGCGCGGCGTTCGGTGGCGCGCTGGGCCTGATCAGTTGCTGTGACATGGCGATTGGCGCCGATGATGCGCAGTTCTGCCTGTCGGAAGTGCGCATCGGCCTGGCGCCGGCGGTGATCAGCCCGTTTGTAGTGCAGGCGATCGGTGAGCGAGCGGCGCGGCGCTACGCGCTGACCGCCGAGCGCTTCGGCGGACAGCGGGCGCGGGAGATCGGCTTGTTGTCTGAAAGCTGCCCTGCCGCTGAACTGGAGCAGCAGGTCGAGCAGTGGATCGACAATCTGTTGCTCAACAGCCCCGCCGCCATGCGTGCGAGCAAGGACTTGCTGCGTGAAGTCGGCAACGGCGCGCTGACCCCGGCCCTGCGCCGCTACACGGAAAATGCCATCGCGCGGATTCGCGTCAGCGCCGAAGGCCAGGAAGGCTTGCGCGCCTTTCTGCAAAAACGCCCGCCGAGCTGGCAAGCCGTATCCACAAAGGAGTCGCGTTGATGAGCGCACCTGTGATTACCACCCTGCTGGTGGCCAACCGCGGCGAAATCGCCTGCCGGGTCATGCGCACCGCCAAGGCGCTGGGCCTGACTACGGTCGCTGTGCACAGCGCCACCGACCGCGACGCGCGGCACAGCCGTGAAGCCGATATCCGCGTCGATCTGGGCGGCAGCAAGGCCGCTGACAGTTATCTGCAAATCGACAAATTGATCGCCGCTGCCAAGGCCAGCGGCGCCCAGGCGATTCATCCCGGCTACGGCTTTCTCTCGGAAAACGCTGAATTCGCCCGCGCCATCGAAGCTGCCGGCCTGATCTTTCTCGGCCCGCCTGCCTCTGCCATCGATGCAATGGGCAGTAAATCCGCCGCCAAAGCGCTGATGGAAAAGGCCGGCGTGCCTTTGGTGCCGGGCTATCACGGCGAGGCGCAGGATCTCGACACCTTCCGTGAAGCCTGCGAACGCATCGGTTATCCAGTGCTGCTCAAGGCCACGGCCGGTGGCGGCGGTAAAGGCATGAAAGTCGTGGAGGACGTCAGCCAATTGGCCGAAGCCCTCGCCTCCGCTCAGCGGGAAGCGCAGTCCTCGTTCGGCGACTCGCGAATGCTGGTCGAGAAATATCTGCTGAAGCCGCGTCATGTGGAGATTCAGGTGTTCGCCGATCAGCACGGCAACTGCCTGTATCTCAATGAGCGCGATTGCTCGATCCAGCGGCGGCATCAGAAAGTCGTCGAAGAAGCCCCGGCGCCGGGCCTGACGCCGGAATTGCGCCGGGCCATGGGCGAAGCGGCGGTGCGTTCGGCACAGGCAATCGGTTATGTCGGCGCTGGCACCGTGGAGTTTCTGCTGGATGCGCGCGGCGAGTTTTTCTTCATGGAAATGAACACGCGCCTGCAGGTCGAGCACCCGGTGACCGAAGCGATTACCGGGCTCGATCTGGTCGCCTGGCAGATTCGCGTCGCCCGGGGTGAAGCGCTGCCGATGACCCAGGCGCAGGTGCCGCTCAACGGTCATGCGATTGAAGTGCGCTTGTATGCCGAGGATCCGGCGAATGATTTTCTGCCGGCCACCGGGCGTCTGGATCTGTACCGCGAATCGGCACAGGGTCCGGGGCGGCGAGTGGACAGCGGGGTCGAGGAAGGTGACGAGATTTCGCCGTTCTACGACCCGATGCTCGGCAAACTGATTGCCTGGGGTGAAGATCGCGAACAGGCGCGCCTGCGTCTGCTGAGCATGCTCGATGAGTTTGCGATTGGCGGACTGAAGACCAACATCAACTTCCTGCGCCGGATCATCGCGCATCCGGCGTTTGCCGCCGCAGAACTGGATACCGGGTTCATTCCGCGTTATCAGGAGCAGTTGCTGCCAGCGCCAGGTACGTTGAGCGATGAGTTCTGGCAAGCGGCGGCGCAGGCTTTCGCGCAGAGTCTGCCAGCACGTAAGCGGACGGATGATCCCGCCTCGCCGTGGTCTTGCGGCAGTGGTTTGCGGGCAGGCTTGCCGGCGGAGATTACTTTGCATTTAAGTTGCGAGGGACAGGATCGTGCGCTGACATTGGCAGCTGCGGCGCACGCCAGACTGTTGGGCGAAGCGCTGGCGGTCGAGCATGACGGCGTGCGCCGCACGTTGCGGGCAATTCGTCAGGGCGATTCGTTGTATCTGCAGTGGGAGGGAGAGCTGCGACGCATCGAGGCCCATGATCCGATCAGTGCCGTTGAGGCCAGCCACAGCCACCAGGGCGGTCTGACCGCGCCCATGAACGGCAGCATCGTGCGCGTGCTGGTCGAGGCCGGGCAAACGGTCGAGGCCGGGGCGCAACTGGTGGTGCTCGAAGCCATGAAGATGGAACACAGCATTCGTGCGCCACAGGCCGGCGTGGTCAAAGCGCTGTATTGCCAGGAAGGCGATATGGTCAGCGAAGGCAGCGCTTTGGTTGAACTGGAACAAGTGTGAAATTGCAGGATCGATCCGGGCCTTGAGCGAGGATCGATCCGGTCAGAAACGCGCCGTCGCCTGAACCACCACGCCGACAATCCGGCATTCATCGGTGAACAGCGCTTTCGGCCAGGTCGGATTGAGCGGCACCAGGTAACGCTGGCCGCCCTGTTCGTCGAGTTTGCGGAAAATCGCTTCTTCGCTGTCCGGCCACTGGGCAATCACCAGTTTTCCAGGCACTGCCTCCAACTCCGGGTCGACCAGAATCAGCATGCCCTCGGCAATGCTCTGACCGCTGGGCGCAGTCATCGAATCCCCCGTCACGGTCAGCCAGAACGCCGCACCGCGAGCGTGGTAATCGGTAAGTTCGAAGCGCTGCTTCGCCGATGCGCCGGCGTAGCTCGCCGAATCGTCGCGCACCTCACAGGGCGCGTGCCAGTCACGAACCGGGTAGCGGAAGTACGGGTTGTACTTCTGCGCCAGCGGCATTTCATCCTCCGGCGTCGGCTGCGGTTCGCGGATCACCAGAACGACTTCGAGGAAATCCATTCCCAGCGCTTTGAGCACACGGTTCATTTCGGTAACACCGGGTTCGCGACGCTTGTTCAGCCAATGACCGATCCCGCCCTGGGACATGCCGACGCGCTCTCCGAGCTCTGTTTGAGTGACTTTGAGTTCACTCATCTTGGCCTTGACCAACTCAATCCATTTATCCATGTGCCGCACCTTACGCGGACGTCTTCGACCGGCAAAACACATATTGTAGTATTTAAATTCTGGTCACAAATACAGGCGGTACTATCCTAGGTAAACGGACTTTCAATCGAACATGGAGTGCCTTCTCATGATGAACATCAGCAGCAAAGACCTGCCCGATCTGCAAATCGACACCAGCTTCACTTCGCCCCAAGGCACCGCCGCCGCACAACGCGCGCTGGACTACTACTTGAAACCGGCAATTTCAGAACCTGAGACGGAAGAACGGTTCTTCGATGTCAAAGGCCATCTCAGCGGCGAGGAAGCGCTGGTGCATGCCTCGGACCTGTTGCGATGCGCAGCCGCCACGGCCTTCAAGGCCGCAGAAAACCTGCAGGGCACGAATCGCGACCTGGCCTTCTCGGTGGTGCACATGGTGGATATGGCGCGGGCGATGGTCGATCACTCGATCGACAACGATGAAGTCATAGCAAACAAGGTACGGACGGACAGGAAAGAATTTTCCCATCGCGCAGATAAAAACATTTGACTTGCAAATGATAATGATTATTATTGCAAGCAGCTGGTCGCGAGATCAGTCGATGGACCAGAGACCTTAGGTCGGTCTTCTGGACTATCTCCTCATCAGGCTAATCACGGTTTTTGACCCGGCTTTTTGCCGGGTCTTTTTTTGCCCGTTTTTCGGGCTTGTGTCTTCAGGCTAATGAAGTCTTTGGGTGTTGCAAATTCGATGGCGCGGATAATATCAAAAGAATATTGATTGGCAAGCCGAGCCCGGCCACATTGGCCAAAACTAACGGCAATCAGCACTTGAGAATCAATCGCATAGCCTCTAAGCTGCTGGCGCGTCACGGAGGACGCCCCCCGCCAGCACCCTGCAATTCCCCTCGGTTTCACCCCAGCCTGCGTGTAAAGTACCGGTCATAAAAATCCTGCTCAGGAAGCGACTATGACCGTGGCCAAATCTTCGTTCGACATCAGCGCCAATTTTGACAGCGGCAACATCCAAGTCATCGACATCAGCAACCCTCTCAATCCGGTTCTGGCGATCCGCCCGGACACCCGCAGCCCTCATTTCCAGTGGTTCCACTTCAAGGCCAGCGGCCTGCACGTTCATCAGGAACACTGGTTTCGCCTGGTCAACGCCAGCCAATCGACCTACAGCAAAGGCTGGCCGGGCTATCAAGCGGTCGCGTCGTATGATCACGTCAACTGGTTCCGCATTCCCACCAGCTTCGAAGGCGACAGCCTGCGCTTCTGCCTCGAAGCCGAACAGACCCACGCCTGGTTCGCCTACTTCGAACCCTACAGCCGCGGCCGCCACGATTGGTTGATCGAGCAGGCGCTGAGCAAGGCTGGCACCGAATTGCTGGCGACCGGCAAAAGCGTCGAAGGCCGCGACATTCAGCTGCTGCGCAAGGGCAGCGGCGCCGAAGGCCAGCGCAAGATCTGGATCATCGCCCAGCAGCATCCGGGCGAACACATGGCTGAATGGTTCATGGAAGGCGTGATCGAGCGTCTGGAACGACAGGACGATCCGGTACTGAACAAACTGCTGGCCGGCGCCGATCTGTATCTGGTGCCGAACATGAATCCGGACGGCGCCTTCCACGGGCACCTGCGCACCAACGCGATGGGCCAGGATTTGAACCGCGCCTGGCAGAACGCCAGTCAGGACATCAGCCCGGAAGTGCTATTCGTTCAGCAGCAGATGGAAAAGTACGGCGTCGATGCGTTTATCGACGTACACGGCGACGAAACCATCCCTCACGTCTTCACCGCCGGCTGCGAAGGCAACCCTGGCTTTACGCCGCGCATCGAAAAGCTGGAAGAGCATTTCCGCAACCATTTGAAGCACACCACCAAAGACTTCCAGACCACCTACGGCTACACCCGCGACGAACCGGGCCAGGCCAACATGACATTGGCCTGCAACAGTGTCGGACAGAAATATGACTGCCTGTCGCAGACTCTGGAGATGCCGTTCAAGGACCACGACGACCACCCGGACAAGATCACCGGCTGGTCGGGCAAGCGTTCGAAGCAATTGGGCAAGGACGTGCTGACCACTCTCGCCGACATGGTCGATATCCTGCGCTGATCCCCGGCGTCAGAAACAAAAGATCGCAGCCTGCCTGCGATCTTTTGCTTTGCCGACTCAGCCGCGATCGCGCCCGTGCAACATGCTGTCGAGCACTTCGTCACGACGCACCCAGCCATGATACAGCGCCGCCGCCAAGTGCAGCAGCACCGTCAGAAACAGCAGATACGCCAGATAGCCATGGGACTTGCGCAACAGCGCGAACAGTTGCGCATCCGCCGGCACAATCGACGGCAGATGCAGCGACGCTGTGAGCATCACTGGCTCGCCCGATGCACTGATCATCGCCCACCCGAGCAGCGGCAACACCAGCATCAACGCGTACAGCAAGACGTGGGAAGCCCTGGCTGCCAGCACCTGCCAGCCCGGCAGATCATCCGGCAACGGCGGTTGACGTGTGGTGAAGCGCACCACCAGGCGCACAATCACCAGCGCCAGAATCGCGATGCCCAGCGGCTTGTGCAGATGAATCAGCCATTCATGGCGAGACGACACCGAAGTGACCATGCCCGCGCCGATAAACAGCATGGCGATGATCATCAGCGCCATCAGCCAATGGAGCAAACGCGCCAGCAATACGAAATGAGTCGGGTGCTTGCTCATGGGCGAGCCTCCTGTCTGGCGGCGGGCAATTGGCTGACTTCGCTGGTGCGACGCAGGTAGGAATCGGCGTAACCGGCCGAGCGCGCGGCGAGCAATGGGTCTTCCGAGCCTTGAATCCCGGCTGGCAGCACCAGTGGGTCGTAGTTGATATCGCGGCACTCGCCACTCAACTGCGGCTGGGTTTTCTCCAGCACCAAAGTCCCGGCGTTCAGCACTTTGCGATCTGTGGGCCAGGACTTGCTGGCATCGTTGACCGGGTCGTCAGCGTTGGCCAGGGTGATGTTCAGCTGGAAGCGCAAGGGTGCTGCTGCCAGGCGTTGCACCAGATCCTTCTCGAGAAAATCCGCGCCTTCAGGGGCCGTGGCCCCCGCCGCGTCCTGCGCCAGCGGCGTCATGCTCCAGCGCACTGCCTGTTTCTTGCCGTTGCCATCGACCAGATAGAACGCATTGATGCTGTTATAGGTTTCGGTGGCGTAGCTGGCCGAGGGCTTGGCGGTCTTCACCCAAGTCAAGAACGGCACGGCTTCCGGATGTGCGGCGAAGAACGCCGGCACCTTGGTCGGGTCGGGCTTGCCGGTGGCCGGATCCGGCGACTGCGCTTGCTGCAATTGATAGAACGCCTCGGGGGTGCCGATCGGGAACACCGGCATGCTGTTCATGCCGGTGCGCCACTGCTGGCCGTCCGCCTGAGTGAAACGCAGCGCCAGGCTGCGGATCGGCACGGCGCTGTCCGGCGCATAGGGATTGCCGGCGGGCAAGGCAAAGCGCCCGACCACCGGCGTCTGCGGCAGGTTGAACACCTGCGCAGTGGAGTACGCCCGCGCCTCACCGCTGCTCTCGAAATGGCCAATCACGCAGACACCTTTGGCGTGGTTGCGACGAAAACCGGGATGCACGCCGTTGTTCTTTTCCAGCACATCGACCAACGCCTTTGGCGTCAGGCGTTGGGGGTCGAGGTTGCCGTGCACGTAGGCAAACGCCCCGGCCACGGCGGCGACGATCACGGCAATGCCGCCCAGACGGAAAACCAGGCTCGCAGCGCTCAGTGGCTGGCGCGGCGGCCTGCCGGGCGGTGCAGCGTTGGATGATGAGCGATCAACCATGAATATCTCCAGGCCATCGGCCACAAGTGGAAAGAGTCAGCAAGACGCACCCCGTCAGGGTTTATTCCACGGCGCCGTATTTATTTTTGCGCACGGGGAATAACCTGCGCTGACGGGCGTCTTCCTAGTCCACAGCGTAGCGACCAGCAGAAATTCATGAGCGAATTCGACGAACAGTTGAGAGAAATCATTCCCAGATTGCGCCGCTTCGCCGTGTCGTTGACGCGCAACAGCAGCAGCGCTGACGATCTGGTCCAGGCCAGCCTCGAGCGGGCGCTGTCGGCGTGGAGCGAAAAACGCGCCGAAGGCGACTTGCGCGCCTGGCTGTTTGCGATCCTCTATCGGCAATTTCTCGATGCCCACCGTCGCTCGCGGCGCTATGCGCGGATGCTCGAATTTTTCACCGGTCGCGACGATGCCGAGCCGTCGGTGGAACGCACGGTGATCGCCCAATCGACCCTGCAAGCCTTCGAACGCCTGCCCACCGAACAACGCGCCCTGCTGCTGATGGTGTCGGTGGAGGGCCTGTCCTATAAAGAGGTCGCCGAGATCCTCGGCGCCCCGATCGGCACCGTGATGTCGCGCCTGTCCCGCGCCCGCCAGGCCTTGCGCCAACTCAGCGACGGCGAAATCAGCAGCCCTTCCCTGCGGATACTCAAATGATCAGCCTCCCTCCCAATGAGCGTGACTTGCACGCCTACGTCGATCACCAGCTCAGCGACGCCGACCGGCGCATGCTCGAGACCTGGTTGGCCAGCCACCCTGAAGAAGCGGCGCAGGTTCGTGCCTGGCAACGCGATGCCCAGCAGTTGCGCGCGGCGCTCAGTGGTGCGTTGCAGCAGCCGAGTAATCCGGCGCTGGATCCGACGATGATTCGCCAGCGTCGCCGCGAGCAGTCACGCGGTCATCTGGCCCGCGCAGCGGTGTTGCTGATTGCCGTGAGCATTGGCGGTTTCAGTGGCTGGCAGGCACGGGAAATGACCCTGGTGCGTCCTGCGCAATTGCCGATGACCGACGCGTTGCAAGCCTACCGCCTGATTGCCCAGCAAGGCGTGCTGCCCGCCGATTACAAGGTCGACAGCGGCGGCGACATGCAGCGTTGGCTCGACCGTTACTTCAGCGGCGCCGGGCGCTTGCCCGATCTCAGGGCGGCCGGGTTCGAGCCGGTCAGCGGGCGCTTGCTCAGCACCGATGAGGGCCCGGCGGCGATGGTGAGGTATGAGGATGGCAGCGGCCAGAAGGTGAGTTTCTACCTGCGTCCGCCGGGGCCGAAAAACACTCTGCTGCCGCGCGGTTCGCGCAGCGATGGCGATCTGCAGGCCGATTACTGGTCCGGGCCCGGCTACAACTATGCAGTGGTCAGCCCGACGGACTCGCCGGCGGCGCAATTGCTCAAGCAATCACCACCTTTCTGAAATCCGCCCATTGTAGGAGTGAGCCTGCTCGCGATAGCGGTTTGTCTGTCACATCGCC
>NZ_QETJ01000138.1:0-13492 GCF_003105095.1 Pseudomonas sp. NDM
AGCGAGCCTGCTCGCGAAGGCGTCCGAACCGACGACGTGAAAGCTACTTCTCGAACCCGCTCGACGGAAACACATCGGTCCCGCGCCAACGCCGCACCGAACGCTGGAAGAACAGGCTGTTGGGCACCTGCACCATGGCGCTGCCGGTGCCCAACTCTTCGGCTTCGACCAGCGTGGTGTAGAGCAGATTGATCGCGATCACCCGACCTTTGACGCCAGGCTTGTCGGTGGTGTCCACCAGCTCGACTACGTCGCCGAGGCGGAACGGCCCGACGGTGAAGATGAGAATCGCGCACAGCAGGTTCGACAGCACGCTCCACATGGCGAAGAACGCCACCGCCGCCACCGCGACAAAACCCGATAGCGCCGTCCACAACACCGTGGCGGAGACGCCAAGGCGCTCGAGCACGAAGAGCAGCGCGCTGCCCATGATCAGCCAGCGCAACACGCCGCGCAGTGGCATCAGCAATTGCGGCGGGAACGGATAGCGCTCACCCAGTCGAGTCAGGCCTTTGGCGACGAAACGCTGGGTCAGGTAACCCGCCAGCAGAATCAGCAGAATCTGCGCGGTGAACCAGATCGGCTCGACCCATACCGCCGAGAACGGCAGTTTGAAGGCTTCCATCAGGACAACGCCTCCAGCTCCGCCTGCATGCTTTCCAGGGTTTCCAGCGCTTCCATCCAGGCCTCTTCCAGCTCGGCTTCACGAACCTTCAGTTTCGCCTGCTCGGCCAGCAGGTCGCGCAATTCGTTCTTGCGCGCCGGCTCGTAGATGTCGCTGTCACCGAGGCTGGCATCAACCTTGGCGAGTTTTTCGTGAAGCTTGCCCAGTTCAGCTTCAAGCTTGTCGGCCTCGCGCTTGTGCGGCGCCAGTTGCTGACGCAACGCTGCCGCTGCCTGACGCTGAGCTTTCTTGTCAGTCTTGTCCGGATTGACCGGCGTGTTGCTGCCCGGCGCATTGCGCTGGCGGTATTCCACCAGCCAGCGCGCGTAGTCTTCGAGGTCGCCATCGAACTCTTCGACCTTGCCGTCGGCGACCAGATAGAAGTTATCGGTGGTGCTCTTGAGCAAGTGCCGATCGTGAGACACCACCAGCACCGCACCGCTGAATTCCTGCAGGGCCATGGTCAGCGCCAGGCGCATTTCCAGGTCGAGGTGGTTGGTCGGTTCGTCGAGCAGCAGCAGGTTCGGCCGTTCCCAGGCGATCAAGGCGAGGGCCAGACGCGCCTTCTCGCCACCGGAGAAATTCAGCACCGGCTCATCGATGCGCGCCCCCCGGAAGTCGAAGCCGCCGAGGAAGTCACGCAAAGTCTGCTCGCGCTCACCCGGCGCCAAACGCTGCAAGTGCAGCAACGGGCTGGCCTTGGAATCCAGCGAGTCGAGCTGATGCTGGGCGAAGTAGCCGACCACGGTGTTCTCGCCACGGGTCAGGCGTCCGGCCAGCGGTTCGAGCTCGCCGGCGAGGTTCTTGATCAGCGTCGATTTGCCCGCGCCGTTCGGCCCGAGCAGACCGATCCGCGCACCTGGGGTGAGTTGCAGCTTGACCTTCTCGAGGATGGTCTTGTCGCCATAACCCAGGCGTGCATCGGACAGATCGATGAGCGGGCTGGAGATCTTCGTCGACTCGCGGAAGACGAAGTCGAACGGCGAATCGACGTGGGCCGCCGACAATTCTTCCATGCGCTCCAGCGCCTTGATCCGGCTCTGCGCCTGACGGGCCTTGGTCGCTTGCGCCTTGAAGCGAGCGATGTAGCTTTCCATGTGCGCACGCTGCGCCTGCTGCTTCTCGTAGGCCTGTTGCTGCTGGGCCAGACGCTCGGCACGGGCGCGCTCGAACGCGGTGTAGCCGCCACGGTAGAGGGTCAGTTTGCGCTGATCGACATGCGCGACGTGATCGACCACCTCATCGAGGAAATCGCGGTCGTGGGAAATCAGCAGCAAGGTGCCCGGATAACTCTTCAGCCACTCTTCCAGCCAGATGATCGCATCGAGGTCCAAGTGGTTGGTCGGTTCGTCGAGCAGCAGCAGATCCGATGGGCACATCAGCGCCTGCGCCAGATTCAGACGCATCCGCCAGCCACCGGAGAAATCGCCTACCTGGCGGTCCATCTGCTCGTTGGTGAAGCCAAGACCAGCGAGCAGCTTGCGCGCCCGCGCATCGGCGGTGTAACCGTCGGCACTGTCGAGTTCGGCATGCAGGCGCGCCAGCGCGGTGCCGTCGTGCGCCTCCTCGGCGGCGGCAAGCTCGCGCTGCACCTCGCGCAGACGCAGGTCGCCATCGAGCACATAATCGACCGCAAGGCGCTCGAGGGTGTCGACCTCCTGACGCATGTGCGCGATGCGCCAGTCGGCCGGCAGCAGGCAGTCGCCCGAATCCGGGTGCAACTCGCCGCGCAGCAAGGCGAACAGGCTGGATTTGCCGGCACCGTTGGCGCCGATGAGGCCGGCTTTGTGGCCGGCGTGCAGGGTCAGCTCGGCGTCTTCTAGCAGACGTTGCGGGCCACGCTGTAAAGTCAGGTTCTGAAGTCGGATCATAATGGCGGCGGAGTCTACCAGCTTCGCTCACAACTGGCGCGAGTAGCACGATGTCCTCTGACCTGTGGAGCTTTGCCCTTGATGTCTACGCCCGCCCCGGCGTGGAAGATGCCTGCCTGCGACTGCAAACGGCGGGCGCCAATGTTTGCCTGTTGCTGTGCGGTTTTTGGCTGGAGCAGCGTGCAGTGGCCTGCGATGAACCGCGCGTGGATTTGCTCAAGGCCCTGACTGCGCCTTGGGATATCGAAGTGGTGCAGCCGCTGCGAACCCTGCGCATGCAATGGAAAGCGCGGGCCGTCGATGATGCGGTGGTAAAAGGCATGCGCGAGCAGATCAAATCACTCGAGCTGGAAGCTGAACGAACCTTGCTGTCGCGGCTTGAAGGTGTGGCGCAGGAATGGACGCGCAACGAGGGAGGTTCGGTGACCTGGCTTGAAGGTTTGGCCGGCACTGCCGCCAGCCTGGACCGCGACGCGCTGCAAGTGCTGCGCGTCGCGGCAACCGGCACTTAGGAAGCGCTGGTTGGCGTGCTGCTGGCGTTCGACGAAGCGGCTGGCGCTGGCGCAGTCGAAGGGGTCGAGTGAGCAGCGGACGACGGTGCCGACGCGGCAGGAGCAGCCGGGGTAGCGGCAGTGGCAGGCTTGGCCGCTGGAGCGGTGGCCGGTTTGGTCGCGGCTGGCTTGGCAGCTGCAGGCTTTTTCACCGCTGGTTTTGCGGCTGGCTTGGCGGCCGGTTTTGCAGCAGCGGTCGCAGGCTTGGCAGCAGCGGGTTTCGCAGCAGGCTTGGCGGCCGGTTTCGCAGCGGTTTTTGCCGCAGGTTTTGCTGCGGATGTTGCGGCAGGTTTGGCAGCCGGTTTTACCGCCACTTTCGCAGCAGGTTTGGCGGTAGCCGGTTTGACTGCAGTCTTGGCGGCAGGCTTCGCAGCGGCGGTTTTGGCAGCAGGCTTGGCTGCCGGTTTCGCCGTAGGTTTGGCGGCTGCGGTTTTCGTCGGTGCAGCTTTGCTCGCGGCCGATTTCGCAGCGGCTTTGGCAGGGGTGGCTTTCACTGCTGGCTTGGCGGCAGCAGGTTTGGCTGCGGTGGTTTTAGCCGCCGGTTTTGCCGCGCTCGCCGCCGGCTTCTTCGCTGCAGTTTTCGCCGCTGGTTTGGCAGCCGCTTTCACTGGCGCCTTGGCCGCTGGTTTGGCGGCGGTTTTCGCAACAGCAGGTTTCGCCGCAGCGGTCTTCGCCGGGGCTTTGCTTACAGCAGGTTTGGCAGCGACCTTCTTCGCTGGAGCGGCTGCCGGTTTGGCCGAGCGCGACGACAATACTTTGCCCACTGCTTCTTGAACACGGCCAACACCCTGGGCCAGTTTCAGGCTTTCCTGAGCATCACGCTTGAGTTGCAGAATGTAGCTGCGGGTCTCGGACTGACGATCTTTCAGTGCGTCGAGCAGCTCTTCAAGTTCTTTCACCGAAGCCTTGGCTTTGTTCTGCGCCTTGGCTTTGCCAGCGGTGGCGGCGTCTTGCAGTTTGGTGCGCGATTTGTGCAGTTTTTCCTGCGCCTTGCCACGCTGTTTTTCCAGCTTGGCGAGCAGTTTTTCAGCATCAGCCAAGGCTTGCGAGCAAGCGTTTTCCAAATGCTCGAGCAGGCTGCCCGACAACTGTTGGAGTAGGTGCAACGGAGTATTTACAGGCTTCTTGGTGGCCGACATGGTTTACCTCCTGGCTGACGTGAGTGCGGCTCATACTAGACCTCTGCTGATACCGCCGCTAGGGCATGTTGACAGTATCTCTGCCGTTGCGTTGCACCGACGCCGAAATGTTCTGCACCGAGGAAAAAGCAGTTCACCGATGCAGGCGTTCGCACTGGCATAATCCCCCGCATCTCAGGTCGGAGAGTGCCCATGTCGCGCTACATTATTTTGTCCCTCTGCGTGTTTTTTTCGGCGGCGTATGCTGATGAAAAAACTACCGCGAACGATGCTCATGACCTGGCTTACAGCCTCGGTGCCAGCCTCGGAGAACGGCTGCGCCAGGAGGTGCCGCAGTTGCAGGTCCAGGCGCTGATCGAAGGTCTGCAACAGGCTTATCAGGGCAAGCCACTGGCATTGAGTGAAGCGCGCATCGAACAGATTCTCGCCGATCACGAATCGCGCAATGCCGAGCAGGCCTCACGCCAATCGAGCGACGCCGCGATGGAAAACGAGCAACGTTTTCTCAGCGCAGAAAAAGCCAAGCCGGGGGTGAAGGAACTGGCCGATGGCATCCTCCTGACCGAGCTCGTTGCGGGCAGTGGCGCCAAGGCCGGCCCCGACGGAAAAGTGCAGGTGCTGTATGTCGGCAAGCTGCCGGATGGCACCGTGTTCGATCAGAACACCCAGCCGCAGTGGTTCAACCTCGACAGCGTGATCGCCGGTTGGCGCACCGCCTTGCAGAACATGCCGGTGGGTGCGAAGTGGCGGCTGGTGATTCCATCGGATCAGGCCTATGGCGCCGACGGTGCCGGCGACCTGATCGCGCCCTTCACGCCGCTGGTATTTGAAGTGGAACTGCGTGGCGCGACGAGCTGATCGGGCATAAAAAAACGGTGCGCTTTCGGGCGCACCGTTTTTCATGAAGGTCGTGGATCAGGCCTGAACCGGATCTTCTGCCTTGTGTGCCGTGTGCAGCACTTCGATCAGGCAGTCTTCAAGTTCGAAGCGTTCGTGCAGCAACCCCCCGAGCTCCTTGAATTTCTCTGCAACGCATTTGCCTTCATCGCACAGGTCGTTGAACGCGAGCAGCTTCTCGGTAATGACGTCGATGCGCGGGTAGATCGTTTCGGCGAGTTCCAGACCGCGCTTGTCGTTGAACGCCTTGGCTTCGCCAGTCAGCTGTTCATAGATTTCGAAGTGCCCCGCCGATACGTAATCGACCAGCACGCCGCAAAATTCCAGCAAAGGCTTGCGGCTTTCGGACAGCGAATCAGGCTGCGCACCGAGTTTGTCGTAGGCGCCGATCAGCTCTTCACGCTCCTGCAACCAGCGGTCGATCAGCAGATGAACCCCACCCCAACGTTCCTGAGCATTCTGACAACTTTCGAGCATGGCGATCTCTCTTCCCTTGTGGGTCATGCTGCTCTACACCCGCGCCCCTGTTCTGATTTGACTGGGTGGACGATCGGGCAGAGCGTCATCGAGCAACATAAATCCAATGACACGTGCCGGCCAGATTATGCCCGCACGCCTATGGCTTCAAGGTACGCAGGAGATAAAGTTCATACAAGTGTTTAATCCCTGACCAGCGAGTGATGCGACGCTTCGTCGCTGACCGGTCGCTGCAGAGCGCTCCAGATCAGACGCAGCAACTGATAAACCGCAAGAATCGAGACACCGACAAAAAACAGCAGACTCCATTCCGGGATGCTCAGATCGAACAGCGTCCATGAGATTTCCGCGCAATCGGCGCCACCGTTGAACATCCGTTGCAAAGCACATATCCACGGCAAGCCGCTGAAAAGCGATTCCACGGTGGGCGAGCATTTGACCAGTTGCAGCATGGAGTCACTCTGGATCAACACCTGCCGCCAGGCAGCGGTGGTTCCGCCCAGACTCGCGCCCAGCGCAAACAGCCAGTACCACCACATGCCCACACGCCGCGGACCGTGCACCGCCGCCACGCCGCTGACAATGCACAGCAGAGTGAGGAACAGCCGCTGCACCAGGCACAAGGTGCAAGGCGTCAGGCCGACCACGTATTCGAGATAATAGGAAGCTCCCAGAGCAAAGGCCCCCGCAATGAAAGCCATGAAGAACAAGGAGCGTGAGCAGGCCAACGACATGGCTTTTCCGTAACAGTAGAGACAGACGGTTACGGTAGAGGAAAGCGTGTCAGCCTTTCAAGGCGAGGGCCTGCCGACAGTTCACCAGAGGTGTAGGGAAAACCCGACAGGGCCGGAGGGAAACGGTGAACCACTCTGTAGGACTTTGCCTCTGGCACCTGAAGAAGTGGAATTTTCACTCATTGAAAGTTCGCGAGGGAGCCAGCTCCCCCGCCTTTCAGACCTTCGCTGCAACCGGCAAAGGCGCCGCCAGCAGCCGCTCATCGAGCAGCCCCAGACCTTCCTGGAACAACTGATTGCTGCGTTCGGTATCGCCGAGCTGTGCAAGCAGACGCGCCAACTCCGCACAGGTTTCTGGATTGCGCTGCACACGCAGACTGCTTTCCAGATAATCACGGGCCTTGCCCCACAGACTGGTTTGCAGACACAGACGCCCGAGGGTCAACAGCAGGCTTGGGTCGGCCGGATGCTCCTTGAGCCAGCCTTCGGCAGTCTGCAACTGACGCGCAGGATCACTGCCACGAACCAGGCCATACAGACGCGCCAGATGGCTGTCGTATTTGCGCTTGAGCGCGGCGCGCAGCACTTCTTCGGCCTCGACCTGAGCGCCAAGCTGGCGCAGTTGCTCAGCATAGGCGAGCACCAGCGGCGCTTCCTGACGCTGCGCCGAAGTCAGCTGCTCCCACGCACGCTTGAGCGATTGCAGACCGACCGTGCCGTCTTCTTCGCGATGCGCGGCCAAGGACAGGTTTTCACCCCAGGCGCGGCGCTCGAGTTCAGCCAGTTCGGCTGGCGGCAGCACTTTGTCTTTGCGCAACTCTGGCAGCAGACGAATCACCGCCGACCATTCGCCACGCTGTTGATGCAGACGCTGCAATTGACGCAACGTTTGCGCGCTGCGCGGATGCCGTTCGTGCATCGCCTGCAAGGTCACCAGTGCACCGTCGGTGTCGCCGCGATCGGTCTGCAGTTGGGCATGACTCAAGGCAATCGCCAACTCGGCTTGCGGCTGACGTTCCAGCGCACGCTCGAGCAAACGGTCGCTTTCATCGTACTGACCCTGTTCGTTCGCCGCACGTGCGGCGCCGAGGTAGTAAAGCAGTGGCTGGCGCTCGGCTTCCGCAGCGCGGGTCAAATGCCGTTGCGCACTGGCCCAGCGACCTTCAGCCAGATCCAGTTGCCCGTGTTCGATCGCCACTTGCACGCGACGGCTGCGATTGCGCCGCGACCACGGATTGACCACGCCGGTGGAGGTCATCACCAGTTCGACCAATACCTTGATGCCCCAGAACAGCAGCCACAGCACCGCGATTACTGCCAGTGTTGCCCACAGGCTCGATTCATAGCGGAAGCTCTTGTACGCCACCAGCACGTAACCGGAATGCTCGGCGATCGCCAGGCCCAGCGCTGCTGTCGCAGCGATGACCAGAAACACGATTACATAGAGGCGCTTCATGGGGTCGCCTCCTGCGCCGGGTTGGCGGCAGGCTTGGCGAACGGTTTCACCGATTCTTCGGCATTGACGTTACGCCGCTCGAGATACCCCTGCACCGCACTCAAGGTACCGGTCAGATCCGGGGTTTTGACCGTGACCGGTTCCTTGCTCAGCTCGCCGACCTGTTCCAGCATGGTTTTGCTTTGCGGGTTGTCCGGGTTGAAATTGCCCTTGAGCACATCGCGCGCCTCGGCCAGCGCCTGGGTATAAACCGCCGCCTGACCGTTGAGCGCCGCCCACTGCGCCTGCTCCAGCGCCAGGCTCAGGGCCAGGCGCACCTGGCTCAGGCTTTGCCCGGCGAGCAGCGGTTTGACGTTCTTGTCAGCGTTGAAATCGATGCGGATATAGCGCGACACCTTGTCCCACCACTGCGCCCAGCGACTGGCGCCATCGCCGTCGGCGGTCAGGCCCAGCAGCGACTCGCCGCGATCCTTGTATTCAGGCGCCAGCTCGGTCAGCTCGATGACCTGATCGCGCAACGCGCCCAGGCGCAGGAACAGTCCGGTACGATCCGGCTGTTCGGTGCTGCGCAGGGCGACCAGGGTTTTCGCCACTTGCTCGCGCGCGGCGAAGGAGCCCGGGTCGTTCTGTTCACGGAGGATTTCGTCGGCGCCCTGCACCAGTGCCTGCGCGCTGCTGATGTCCTGCAATGCCGACAGGCGCAGGCTGGCCAGACGCAGCAAGTGCTCGGCCTCGGCCAGACGCCAGTCCTTGCGGCTGGCGCCGAGGACGGTTTCCAGACGTTGATTGAGGCGCTGCTGATCGCCCTGCAATTGCGTGACCAGACGCTGACGCTCGGCGAGCTCGTCGGCACCGGGCAACTGCGCCAGGCGCTCGGTCAGACGTTGTTCGTTGAGCTTCAGACTCTGCGCCTGATCGTTCAACGCCTGCACCTGACTCGACTGCTGCTGCGTGTTGTTCTGCAGGTGGCGCACCTGCCAGACACCCCAGCCACCGATGGCGACACCGGCGGCGCCGAGGAGCAGGGCAACAATCGCCAGTCCATTGCCTCGGCGCGGCTCTTTGGCCGGTGGTGGAGTTTCAACCTGGGCATCAAGCGCAGGCTGGACGTCATCTTTTGGCAAGGCTGTTTCGCTCACGTATCCATCCTTTGCATTAGAAAACGGCACGGGAGATTCCCGTAACGCCGTCAGCAAAGCCGCGGCACTCGCGCCGCGGCAATCCACAACTGTTTGAGCCCCGGCGGCACGTGCCAGCTCGGCGACCCTCGGGCTTGGTACAAACAACGGCAACTGCGCGATCTGCGGCCAGGCATCGCCGGCCATCTGCCGCAGGTGCTCGAAACCCTGTCCACTGCTGACCACCAGCCCGTTCAAGCGTTCCGCTTCGATCCGCCGCGGCAGCTCGTCTGGCGGGTAGGCTGGCAGGTCGCGGCGATACAACTCCAGATACTCGACACTAGCACCAAGCGCACGCAGGCGCTCGGCGAGCAGCTCCCGACCACCCTCGCCGCGCAGGATCATCACCTGCGCGCCGGACTCGCTCACCGCCTCGCGCAAGCGCGGCAATTGCAGCAAGGCTTCACTGTCATCGCCATCCGCCGGGAAGCTCACATCGAGACCGTGCTCGCGCAGAATCTCTGCGGTCGCTGCGCCGACACTGAACCATGGCATGCTCAATGGTGCCGCGCCTGCGTTCTTGAGCAGATCAACCGCGATCCGCGCCGCCGGTTTGCTGACCACGATCACTGCGCCGCAGGCCGACAATCGCCTGATCGCCTGACGAATACTGTCAGAGACCGGCAGCGGGACAATGTCCAAAAGCGGCAGGCAATTGCTGAAAATCCCGTGCCCGGCCAACTGTTCGGCGAGCGCCGCGCAGTCGTCCGCAGGGCGCGTCAGCAGCAGGCGCCAGGCCGTCACTCGTGACCCGCCTCGCCGTATACCGCTTTGAGAATGTCGTCAGCGCCCTGTTTGAGCAGGTCTTCGGCGACCTGCACGCCCAGGGTTTCGGCATCAGCGCGTGGCGCGCGCGCTTCAGCACTGAGTAGCTTGCCGCCGCTTGGCTCACCAACCAGACCGCGCAGCCACAACTGCTCGCCTTCGAGCACGGCGTAGCAGGCGATCGGCACCTGGCAGCCACCGTTGAGATGTTTGTTCAAGGCACGTTCGGCGTTCACCCGCGCAGCGGTATCGGCGTGATGCAAAGGCGCGAGCAAGGCGTGGATTTCGTTATCGGCGCTGCGGCATTCGATGCCGACCGCGCCCTGGCCACCGGCCGGGAGACTGTCATCGACACTGATCGCCGAGGTGATGCGATCCTCGAAACCGAGGCGGATCAGGCCAGCCGCTGCGAGGATGATCGCGTCGTACTCGCCGGCGTCCAGCTTGGCCAGACGGGTGTTGACGTTGCCGCGCAGAAAACGGATCTGCAGATCCGGGCGACGCGCCAGCAATTGGGTCTGGCGACGCAGGCTCGATGTGCCGACAACGGCACCGGTCGGCAGCGCTTCAAGACTTGCGTAGGTGTTGGAGACGAATGCATCGCGCGGGTCTTCACGTTCGCAGATGCAGAACAGGCCCAGGCCTTGCGGGAAGTCCATCGGCACGTCTTTCATCGAATGCACGGCGATGTCGGCGTGGTTTTCCAGCAGCGCGGTTTCCAGTTCCTTGACGAACAGACCCTTGCCGCCGATCTTCGACAGTGGCGAGTCGAGCAGCTTGTCGCCGCGACTGACCATGGGCACCAGCGTCACCAGCAAGCCCGGGTGGGCCGCTTCAAGACGGGCTTTGACGTATTCGGCCTGCCAGAGGGCCAGCGCACTTTTACGGGTGGCGATGCGGATTTCGCGAGGGGACATGGAGCAATCCGTACTGAATAGATACGGCGGATAATAACAGCTCAGTCAATTCCACTTTGACCTGAATCAGAAAACGGCGTGGCCTCCCTGGCCTGCCATGCCGGGTAGAAGAAGTCGAAAGGCCCGGTGACGACCGGGTCAAAGCCCCTGCATCATCTTGCGCACGCCAGCGACATGCCGACGGCTGACAATCAGCGCATCGCCATTGAGGCCTTTGAGGAACAACTGGAAATGTCCCAGTGGTGTGCGCTGCAATCGCTCGATGCGGTCGCGGGCGACCAGCGCATTGCGGTGGATACGCACGAAGCGTTCGCCGAATTCGTCTTCGAGGGCTTTGAGGGGTTCGTCGAGCAGCACCTCGCCGGCTTCGTGACGCAGGGTCACGTATTTGTGGTCGGCGATGAAGTAGACCACCTGATCCAGCGGAATCAGCTCGATGCCTTTGCGGGTGCGCGCGCTGATGTGGCTGCGTGGACCGCTGCCACTTTCGGCAGCGGGACGGGTCAGGGCCGAGAGTTGCGCCCGGTTGGGACGTTCAGCCCGCTTCAGGGCTTCATTCAAGTGTTCGGTTCGCACAGGTTTCACCACATAGCCCACGGCGCTGGCCTGCAGGGCTTCCACGGCAAATTCATCGGGACTGGTGCAAAACACCACGGCCGGCGGCGTCTCTCGTTCGCACAGTCGGGCAGCAACCTGCAGGCCGTCGAGGCCCGGCATGCGGATATCGAGCAGCACGATATCCGGCTTGTGGCTGTCGATCAGCGCTAACGCCTCCTCGCCATTCGTGGCACTGGGCTCCAGGACTGTGTAACCCTCGAGTTCGCTCACCATACGGCTTAGGCGCTCGCGAGCCAGGGGTTCGTCATCAACGATCAGGACATTCATATTGCGCTGGATTCCTGCGTGAGTCTCGCACAAGGATAGCGTAGACAGGTGTAGTGACCTGCGTCACCGCGATCCACGCTAAGACTAGCCCGAGCGCCAAAAAGTGCCGTACGTCGGCCAGCAATATTTGCCAGCGTCCGGGTCGTACCGCTCAGAGCCCACTGTTTCCTGCGTTTCTCGCGGTGGTTGACTGGTGGACAACTCACCCGCCCCCTCTTCTTATAGTCGGTGGCCAGACCTTTGCATGATCTGCGTATGTACCGACCCTTATGTCCACTGTAGACGTTCGTCGGAACGATATTGCTCAATCAAAAAATATCCTTTTGTAAATTCCTTGCAGACAGCGCTCGCCACGCCTGACACCTGAGGAAAAAAACCTGTCGACCGGTGCCAGCGACAGGATTGGCAACCCTGTTATCATCCGCGCCAGCGTTTCACGCCATTTCTTCAAGCCGATACGAGCGAATTCATGAGCACTGACAAGACCAATCAGTCCTGGGGCGGCCGCTTCAGTGAACCCGTCGACGCCTTCGTCGCCCGCTTCACCGCCTCCGTCACTTTCGACCAGCGCCTGTATCGCCACGACATCATGGGCTCGATCGCCCACGCCACCATGCTGGCCAAGGTCGGCGTGCTGAGCGATGCCGAGCGCGACAGCATCATCGATGGCTTGAACACCATCCAGGGTGAAATCGAAGCCGGCCAGTTCGACTGGCGCGTCGACCTCGAAGACGTGCACATGAACATCGAAGCACGCCTGACCGACCGCATCGGCGTCACCGGTAAAAAACTGCACACCGGGCGCAGCCGCAACGACCAGGTGGCCACCGATATCCGCCTGTGGCTGCGTGATGAAATCGACCTGATCCTCGCCGAGATCACCCGCCTGCAAAAAGGCCTGCTGGAGCAAGCCGAACGTGAAGCGGCGAGCATCATGCCCGGCTTCACCCACCTGCAAACTGCGCAGCCAGTGACCTTCGGGCACCACATGCTGGCCTGGTTCGAAATGCTCAGCCGCGACTACGAGCGCCTGGTCGACTGCCGCAAGCGCACCAACCGCATGCCGCTGGGCAGCGCCGCGCTGGCCGGTACCACCTACCCGATCGATCGCGAATACACCGCGCAGCTGCTCGGCTTCGACGCCGTCGGTGGCAACTCGCTGGATAACGTTTCCGATCGCGACTTCGCCATCGAATTCTGCTCGGCCGCGAGCATCGCGATGATGCACCTGTCGCGCTTCTCCGAAGAGCTGGTGCTGTGGACCAGCGCGCAGTTCCAGTTCATCGATCTGCCGGACCGCTTCTGCACCGGCAGCTCGATCATGCCGCAAAAGAAAAACCCCGACGTGCCAGAACTGGTGCGCGGCAAGACCGGCCGTGTGTTCGGCGCGCTGATGGGCCTGCTGACCCTGATGAAAGGCCAGCCGCTGGCGTACAACAAGGACAATCAGGAAGACAAGGAACCGCTGTTCGACGCCGCCGACACTCTGCGCGATTCGCTGCGCGCGTTTGCCGACATGATCCCGGCGATCAAGCCGAAACACGCGATCATGCGGGAAGCGGCGCTGCGCGGTTTCTCTACCGCGACCGATCTGGCGGACTACCTGGTGCGCCGTGGCCTGCCGTTCCGCGATTGCCACGAAATCGTTGGCCACGCGGTGAAATACGGCGTCGACACTGGCAAGGATCTGGCCGAGATGAGCCTGGAAGAACTGCGTCAGTTCAGCGACCAGATCGAGCAGGATGTGTTTGCCGTGCTGACCCTGGAAGGCTCGGTGAATGCTCGCGACCATATCGGCGGGACGGCGCCAGCGCAGGTGAAAGCTGCAGTGGCTCGCGGTCAGGCGTTGATCGCCAGCCGCTAAAAGCCAAAAAAGCTTCGCGAGCAGGCTCGCTCCCACAGGGATTCGGGATGTTCACAAAATTTGTGTTCACCACCGATTCAATGTGGGAGCGAGC
>NZ_QETJ01000139.1:0-13397 GCF_003105095.1 Pseudomonas sp. NDM
AGGCATTATTCGGCTGAGACTCCGCTATCGCGAGCAGGCTCACTCCTACAGGGGATTTAGGCAGTCCAGGGAGATTGGCGGATGACTTGGACGAAATTCATCGGTCTGAATCCCGGCTCCTGATCCTTCAGCACATCGGTCTTCACATTGCCGAACGTGGTCTGCGGACGATGGCGCAAGCCATCGGCGAACGCGCAGATGATGCACTCCTTGAAACCCTCCCCGCGTGGATGCGCATGCACTACGGCTTCGCGCTGCACGCTGCTGAAGGCCGCGTAGTCCATGCCCAGCACGTCCATCTCCACCCCGGCCGTCACCAGTGCCACGGTCGGGCGCAGATGCTTGGGCACGCCCGGCGTGGTGTGCAATGCAATCGACAGCCACACCTGCTCGATGTCGTCGTCGCTCAGCCCGTACGGCTTGAGAAACGCTGCCGCGGCATTCGCGCCGTCCACCTCGAAACGTTCGTCATCGCTGCGATGGCCTGCGACCAGACCGAGGTCATGGAACATCGCGCCGACGTACAGCAGCTCCGGGTTGTAGGCGAGTTGCTGGCGCTCGCCGCTCAAGGCACCAAACAGAAACACCCGGCGCGAGTGGTGATACAGCAGGTCGGATTCGATGTCGCGGATGTATTCGGTGGTGGCCCGGGCGAGGGCGCTGTCAGGGATCTTGATGCCGGCGATGGTGCTGGTCATAACGGTTTCCTCGTCGAAAACGCCTTCGTGGCGCTGCTGGAGAAAGTCTGTTCCCGGCGCGCCAGGCGAGCAATCGAGTCATGGCTGCGATCCTTGCCATTGCACCTGCAAATCGTGCCAAGCTCGCTTGTCGGGTGTGGATTGGCCAGGTTGGCTCGATCAACAGGCCAGGCTCTCTCCCACAGGTTGGTGTGTTTGTCACAGGTATTGAGGACGTTTGAGCCATGAACAAATCCGTCGCCATCGTGGTATTCCCCGGCGTGCAGTCACTGGATGTCAGCGGCCCCATGGACGTGTTCGCCGAAGCCAACCGCTTCCTCGCGCCGCAGGATCACTATCGCTTGCAAGTGATCGGCCTCGAGCACGGGCCGATGGCCTGTTCCAACGGCATGAGCCTGAACGCCCACTGCCACTTCAGCGAAGCAACCGATAGCCCCGACCTGTTGCTGGTCGCTGGCGGCCCGCAATTGCCGTTCATGGATTTCGGCCCGACGTTCGACGCCTGGCTGCGTGACGCCTGTGGTCGCGCCCGGCGTTGCGGCTCGATCTGCAACGGCGCGTTCATGCTCGCCCGCGCCGGTTTGCTCGAGGGGCGCACCGTCACCACGCACTGGAACGATGCCGAGGCGCTGGCGCAGTTTTGCCCCACCACGCGGGTCGAGGCGGATCGCCTGTATGTCGAGGACGGCACGCTCTACACCTCGGCCGGGGTCACGGCGGGCATTGATCTGTCGCTGTACCTGTTGGCGCGCGATCACGGTGCCGAGGTGGCGCTGAGTGTAGCGAAACGGCTGGTGGTGTTCACCCAGCGCTCGGGCGGGCAATCGCAGTTCAGCCCGTTCCTCACGCCGCATGCCGAACCGACGTCAGCGGTGGCGCTGGTGCAGCTGTATGTGTTGGCCAATCTCACCGGCGACCTGACGATTGCCGATCTGGCCAATGCAGCGAACATGAGTGCGCGCAATTTCTCGCGGGTGTTCGCGCGAGAAGCCAAAGTGACCCCGGCGGAATTCGTCGAACGGGCGCGGGTGGACGCAGCGCGGGTCATGCTGGAAAGCACCACGGCGCCGTTGAAGACCGTGGCGTATCAGTGCGGGTTTCGGGATGCGCAGCATATGCGCAGTGTGTTCAACCGGCGCTTGGGCGTGACGCCGCAACAGTTTCGGCTGAATTTTGCGCTGGATGTTTGATCCGGGCTTGAGCTCGAAAGCCCTCACCCCAGCCCTCTCCCAGAGGGAGTGGGGGCCGACCGCAGTGTCTGGCGTGTTACATCGACCTGAAAGACCTTATCGATTATGGATTCGGTGCCAATCTTGCACGTCGGCGTTTCTCCCCAATATCCCCCAATCGGTCCCCTCTCCCTCTGGGAGAGGGCTAGGGTGAGGGGCTCTTCAGGGCTTGCGCGCAGGCAACAGCTTCAACGTACTCCGCGTATTCGCCAGCACCTCTTCCTCGCTGAAATGCGCCTGCACATAAATCCCCTCCACATACGCCTCGGCCTGATCGTCATAGTGACTGTCCAACGGCACGCCGCTCTGGCCGACCGGATTGATCGTCAGGGCATGCACCGCATCGGCAAAATCCACCAGACGCCGGGTCGACGGTCCATAGGTCACCGGCCATGGCGCCGGGCCGATTTTCGCCGAGAGGTTGTTCGGCACTTCGTGGCTGCCTGGCGCCGCGAACGGGCCGACATTGAACAGCCGATCCAGTGGCTTCTGCTGGCCCAGCGGATGGCCATGGGTCAGAGTGTGCGCCGCGCCCCACTGCCAACCCGCCACATCGTCGCCGAGGGTCAGTTGCAGATGCTGCATGCTCGCCGCCCATGCCGTGCGCACTATGTCGCCCCGGGTTTCTCTGACCGGCGTGCTGCGATTGTCCCACCAGGGTGAATCAGCCTTCGCCGCCAGTCGCGGCAAGGCCGAATCGATTACCCGCGTCGACAGCAGTGTCTCGAAGAAGTCATTGCCCAACTCATCGCGCATCGCCGCGTCGGCAAGGTCGTAGAGGAACTGGTTGAACACCGTCGCGCTGATCGAATTGAGCGGATAATCGCCGGGCCACTGCGCCAGTTGCTCGACCAGTTTGCGTTGCGCCGGATCGCTCACCACTTCACGCAACACCGGCAACAGCGGCGCCAACAGACGCGGGCCGTAGCCGGTCGTCGTGCCCAGCTGCAGTTTCTGGTTGGCCTCGTTGCTCCACTTCACCCGGTTGTCGCTGAGCTGACGATCAAGCTGCTGGCCGCGATCGGCGAGGTTGTAGTAACCGGGAATCTCCATGCCGGTCGGCGAAACCGGCTGGAAGTTGGCCGAGACGATATAGCCGCGTGCCGGGTTCTCTTCCTGCGGGTTGGCGCTGAACGGGTAGTAGCCGTCCTTGTCCGCCTCAGGCGTGCTGCCGTCGAGAATGAAGCCCGGTTTCACCCCGGCCGGACGTTTCGGCAGCAAGGCCGAGGCCCACCAGGCGATATCGCCCTTGGCGTTGGCGTAAACCAGATTCAGACCCGGCGCCTGCACCTTGGCCGCCGCCGCGCGGGCCTTGGCCAACGTGTCAGCGCGGTTGAGCTGGTAAAAGCCGTCGAGGATCGGGTTGGGTGTTTCGAGGAATGCCCACCACATCGCAATCGGGGTCTTGCCGGCAGCGCTGCCGAGGGCATCGTTGACGATCGGCCCATGCGGCGACTGGCGCAAGGTGATCGTCACCGGCGCCTGACCCTTCACATTGATCTGTTGCTCGCTGACGAGCAGGTCGGTCCATTGGCCGCGATACCAGACCTGATCGGGATTGTCAGGGTTGACCTTCTCGGCGATCAGATCGAGGTCATCGTTCTGGAACATGGTCAGGCTCCAGCCAAAATCGAGGTTGTGACCCAGGAACGCGAACGGCACCAGCGCCTGATGATGGCCGTACAACTCGAAGCCCGGCGCCGACAGCTGCGCCTCGTACCACACCGACGGCACCGAAAAGCGGATATGCGGATCGCCGGCCAGCAACGGCTTGCCACTCTGGCTGCGGCTGCCGGCGATGACCCAAGCGTTGCTGCCCTCGAACTGCGGCAGACCGTTGTCGATCAGTGCCTGTTCGCTGAGGCGGGCGAGGGCGGTGAGGTCCTGCCAGTCGCCGGCGGCGAGGGCTGGCGGATGCCTGGTGTGATCCGTGGCAAGTACGCCTTTGGCCTGCCATTCAAGATCGAACACATTGAGGTAATCGGCGCCGAGCTGATCGCGCACGTAGGTCAGCAGCGGCTCGGTGCGAAACGCGGCGGCAAAGCTGTAGGCCATGTAACCGGCGACGCTGATGCTGTCTTCGGCGGTGAACGGCCGCTTGGGGATGCCCAGCACGTCAAACTCGATCGGCGAGGCGTGGCTGTCCTGATACTGGTTGATGCCATCCAGATAGGCTTGCAGGCCCTTCCACGCCGGCGACTGCTTGTCCAGGCTGGCGACGTAACTGGCGGCGCGCTCGCGGATGCGCAGGCTGCGAAACAGTTTGTCGGTGTCGAGCAGTTTCGGCCCGAGCACTTCGGCCAGCTCACCGCGGGCGAGGCGACGCAGGGCTTCCATCTGGAACAGGCGATCCTGCGCGTGCACATAACCGAGGGCGCGATAGAGGTCGGTTTCGTTCTCGGCGCGGATATGCGGCACACCGCGCTCGTCATAGCGCACGGTCACCGAGCCTTGCAGGTTATGCAGCTGGACCTGGCCCTGGCGCGTCGGCTGCTTGCTGTAGATATACCCGCCAGCGGCGCAGAGCAGGACAACGATGAGCAAGGCAACGACGATCAACGCACGCTTCATGGTGACTCCTTGTGCAGGCGGGAGGGCCGCCCGTCGGGCTGCAAACATTTAGCACAGAGCATCTGTGCGGTGCAGCGCTGTCCTTGAAAAGTCCGGAATGCCTTACCGCGCATCCGCCGGCCACGGACAATAACAACCCACCGCCAAGGTGTGCGTAGCGTTCACCGGGCGGTCTTCCGTCAGGGCATGCAGGATCGGTTCGATAAAGCTGTTGCTGGAGTTGCAGGTCAGGCCTTCGCTGTACGGGCCGAAGTAGGCCAGTTTGCCGCTGCGATCCCAGATCGCCACGGCGGGGCTGGCGGGAATCTGTTCGGAGCCGGGCAGGATGATGATGGTTTTCAGGCCGGCGAGGGTGGCGGGCAACTGACCGTGGCTGCCGGGTTTTTGCACGGCGAAGAACTCCACGCCGCGCGCGCCGAACTGTTCGACCATCTCGCTCAGGTGCTGTTGATTGCCGACGTTGCACGGACAGGCCGGGTCCCAGAAGTGCACGAGACGGATATTGCCCGGCCCGGCGAGGTCGTCCGGCAGGCGCAGCGGATCGCCGGAAAACACCGCCGTGTGTTCACTGAACGCACGCAGATAGCGGCCCTGAAACCAGTCATATGCCGCCCACAGCACCCCGGCGCAGATCAGCGCGAGCAGGCTGGCGAACAGTGCGGTGCGGTAGGGCGAACGCATGGTTTCGGAATCTGAAAAGGTTGGCTAGCTTGCCATGCTTGCTCCGACAGATGAATATCGCAGGCCGATAAAGTCCGTTAACCGCTTTGGAATGTGCGCATGCCCGATACTTTCGACCCCGATCATTTACGCGCGAGCCTCAAGCCGTTGGCCGAGTGGCAGCCGTTATCGGATGAGGCGAAGGCTTATCAGCGCTTCTACAAGACCGACTTCGCCGAGCGCGATGTCTGGCGCGGCATGGGGCGTTTCGAAGTCGATGGCTACGAACTGGTCAGTCATTGCTGGTGGCCGGAGAAGGTCAAGGCGACGCTGTTTCTGCTGCACGGTTACTACGATCACATCGGCCTGTACCGGCATGTGATCGAGTGGGCGCTGGATCAGGATTTCGCGGTGATTGCCTGCGACTTGCCGGGGCATGGACTGTCGAGCGGGCCGCGGGCGAGCATCCGCGATTTCGCTGAATATCAGCACATGCTGCAAGCGCTGTTCGCTGAAGCGACTTCGATCGCGCTGCCACAGCCGTGGCATTTGTGCGGGCAGAGCACCGGGGGCGCGATTGTCGTCGATCACCTGCTCAACCATGGCGAGAACAGCCCGGCGCAGGGCCAGGTGATTCTGCTGGCGCCGCTGGTGCGACCACGGGCCTGGGGCTGGTCGCAGTTGAGTTATTACCTGCTGCGGCCATTTGTTCGCGGCGTCGCGCGGCGCTTCAGCGAAAATTCCAACGACCCGGATTTTCTACCGTTTCTGCAGGCCGATCCGTTACAGCCAAGACGTCTGCCAACGAAATGGGTGGGCGCGTTGTCGCGCTGGATCATCCGCGTCGAGCACGCGAAAAAAAGTCCGCGACGGCCGCTGATCATTCAGGGGCAGGCGGACATGACGGTCGATTGGCAGCACAATCTGCAGGTGTTGAAATGGAAGTTCGACCGCCCGCAGATTCTGCTGTTGGCCGAGGCGCGGCATCACCTGGCCAATGAAACGGCGGAGATGCGTGAGGAGTATTTCGAATTCTTGAGCAAGCGGATCAGGGGCCGGAATCTGTAGCGGCTGGGCGGGCCTCTTCGCGAGCAGGCTCGCTCCCACAGGGAAGTCGGGGGGGCACAAATTTTGTGTCCGCTGAGGACTCAATGTGGGAGCGAGCCTGCTCGCGAATGCGATCTTTCAGGCAACGAAGATCACTGGCCGACCGCCAACCCCGCCCGAATCGCCGCCAGCGCCGCCTGATAGTAAGCCTTGCCCTCGGTCGACTCGGCAAACGTCGCAAATTCTTCCAGCTCTTCATCCGACAAATCGCGATAAACGTAGAGCAGGGTGTTGTTCAGATCGGCGCCGATCTGATCCATCAGCCGCTGGCGCTGACCGTTCAACATGCCCTGCGCCTGACCGCCACCGAGCAATCCCGGGATCATCGAACTCAAACTGTCCGCCGCGACGCCGGCAATCGCCAGACTGACCTCGGCGCCAGCCTCCCGGGCCGGCAAGGCTTGCGCCAAGTGGCCGATGATCAGCAAACGACTGTCGCTGGCCTGCATTTTTGGCAGGCCCTGGGCATTTTTCGCCAGTTGATCGCGGCGGGTCGCGAGCAATTCGGCGGCGACGATTTTCTTGCCCAGCGGTGACTGGAAAAAGGTCAGCGCCGGTTTCGGATCAGCGAGTTTCTGTCGCAGTTGCGCTTCGGCGCGTTGATCCATGGCCTGCGCGGCGAACCGCTGGTTGCTATTGTTGACCAGTGCTTGAAACACCGCAGGCGGCAGGCTGTTCTGATATCGCTGCTGGGCGGCGCTGAGGGCATCGTTGAAATGCGCGCGTTGTTCTGGCCAGCCGGCGACCTTGTACAACTGATCGTGGCCGTCCGCCCAGGCGGGCAATACGCAGAACATCAACAGTGAAAAAAGCAAACGGCGCATAGGGACTCCTGTCAGCAGCGGACTATTGTCCGTGCGGTGCCGGTACTTGTCGAGAATTCGTAGCAAGCCGCTGCGTGGCTCTGTCGGATTTATTGCCGTCGGCATACTATGCGCGCCATGCCGATATCCTCTGAACACCCACTGCTGTTACGCATTGTCGATGACCTGGCCGAACACGGCTGGTCGCAGCAGAACATCTTCCTGCCCGCCGATCTGACCCGGGCGCTGGCGGCCGAGTGCCGTAAACGTGAGGCCGAAGGTGAACTGGCGCCGGCGGCGGTCGGGCGCGGGCCGTTTTCGGAGATTCGCGAGGGTATTCGTGGCGATCACATTCAGTGGATCGACCCCGGCCAGGCCGACGCCACTGACCGCTATCTGAGCCTGATGGACAGTCTGCGCGAGGCGCTCAATCGCGGTCTGTTTCTGGGCCTCGAAGATTTCGAATGCCATTTCGCCCTGTACCCGTCCGGCGCGTTTTATCGCAAGCACGTCGACCGCTTTCGCGATGACGACCGACGCATGGTGTCGGCAGTGATCTATCTCAACGACGCCTGGCTGCCGGAGGACGGTGGCCAGTTGCGCATGTACCTGGGTAATGAACGCGTGCATGACGTACAGCCTACCGGCGGTTGTCTGGTGGTGTTTCTCTCCGGCGAAGTGCCCCACGAAGTATTGCCGGCCCATCGCGAGCGCCTGTCGCTGACCGGTTGGTTTCGTCGCCGTGGCAACGAGCCGTTCTGAGCATGGAAAAGATTCTGGTCAGCCGCTGCCTGTTGGGCCATCGCGTGCGTTATGACGGTGGCGCGAGTGGTCCGTTTGATCTGCTTGAGCAGTGGATTGCCGAGGGCCGCGTAGTGCCGTTGTGTCCTGAGGTGGCCGGTGGTTTGCCGACGCCGAGGGCGGCGGCGGAGATTCCCGGCGGGCAGGGCGGTGACGTGCTGGATGGCAATGCTGCTGTCATCACTGCCGAAGGCGAGGATGTCAGTGCGCAGTTTCTCGGAGGTGCGCGCCAAGCGCTGGAACTGGTGCAACGGCACGGCATCAGGGTGGCGGTGCTCAAGGCCAACAGCCCTTCGTGCGGGAATCTGCTGACGTATGACGGGACGTTCAGTGGGGTCAAGGTCAGTGGCGAAGGGGTGACGGCGGCGTTGCTCAGGCGTCATGGTGTTCGGGTGTTCAATGAGCTAGAGCTGGATGAGGCGGCGGTGGCTTTGGCAGCTTTGGACTGATCCGCAATAGTTGCCCTCACCCCAGCCCTCTCCCGGGGGGAGAGGGGGCCGACCGAGGTGTCTGGCGCTGTCCATCGACCTGAAAGACCTTGGCGATTATGGGTTCGGCAAAGCCATGATCAGTCGATTTCGGATTCGGTATAGCAATCCCAAGTCGGCGTATCACTAAAGCATCCCCCAATCAGTCCCCTCTCCCTCCGGGAGAGGGCTAGGGTGAGGGGGCTCTTACGGTTTCAACCACTTCTGCGACAACGCCGCCAACCGCCCATCCGCCTTGATCCGTTCCAGCGCGCTCTTGAGGCTGGCCTGAAACGCCGGATTGCCCTTTTGAAACGGAATCGCCAGTTCCACTGGCGCCGCCGCTTTCGGTTTCTCTTCGGTCAACGCCTGCACCAGCACCATCGGCCGTGGCGTTTCGTCTTTCTTCGCGAGCAATTGCCCATCGACCTCGCCGTACGGCTCGCTGAAGTCGAAACGATCCTTGAGTTCGGGTGTCAGTGCTATGTGGTTGAGCGCGACGTCGTACTTGCCGCTTTCAACGCCCTGGAGCAGATCGCCCTCGTCGGTGACGATGAAATCGGCGCGTACATCCAGCTCCTTGGCAAGAAGTTGCCCAAGCTCGACCTCGAACCCCGTGAGTGTGTCGCCTTCCTTGTAATTGAAGGGCGGTGTATTAGCCTCAATGGCTATGCGCAACTCGCCACGGTCGTTGACGTCATCAATCAGTTCGGCGTGAGCCAGCGGGCTCAGAAGGGGTAGCAGGCAGATCAGGCCAGGCAGCAAGCGCATGGTCACTCCTTTGAAATCATTATCGCGACGCTCTGATTCAGGCTCGCTTTGCTATGGTTGTCGAGTGCCTTCGACAACGAATGGTCATGAAGTTGTCATGACCGTGCGGATTTTACGGAAAAACTGGAGAAGAAAATGAAAAGCTTTATGTCACGTGCAGCGTTGGCCGGTGTGCTGATGGGGGTTTCGGTGCTGGCCAGTGCGGCAACGCCGGCTCCCAAGGATGCTGAAGTGTTCATCGTTTCTCCCGAGGACGGCGCTACGGTCTCCCAGGAATTCAAAGTCAAGTTCGGCGTCAAGAACATTGCGCTGGCCCCGGCGGGTGATACCACCAAGAACACCGGCCACCATCATCTGTTGATCGACGTCGACGACCTGCCGGCCGAAGGCGCGCCGATCCCGACCGACGCGCACCACATGCATTTCGGCAAGGCGCAGACCGAAGCCACGATCAAACTGGCCCCCGGCAAGCACACCTTGCAATTGATCCTCGGCGACAGCGGCCACATGCCGTTCGACCCATCGATCGTTTCGGAAAAAATCACGGTTAACGTGAAATAAAAAAGGGAGCCCTTCGGGGCTCCCTTTTTTATTCAGCTACAAGTGGCTGGCTGCAAGTGGCAAGTTAAAACAAGAGCGCTGTTCACTTGCCGCTGCTTTTCTAGAACAGGACGCGACTACGGATAGTACCGTTGACGTGTTGCAGCTTCTCTTGCGCCAGCTCCGAGTACTCGGCGTCGACGTCGATCACCACGTAGCCGACCTTCTCGTTGGTCTGCAGGAACTGACCGGAGATGTTGATGCCGTTTTCGGCGAAGACCTTGTTGATCTCGCTCATCACACCCGGGATGTTCTCGTGGATGTGCAGCAGGCGGTGCTTGCCAGGGTGAGCCGGCAGGGCCACTTCCGGGAAGTTGACCGACGACACCGAAGTACCGTTGTCGCTGTACTTGACCAGTTTTTCCGCCACTTCCAGACCGATGTTGGCTTGCGCTTCGGCGGTCGAGCCACCGATATGCGGGGTCAGGATCACGTTGTCGAGGCCACGCAGCGGGCTTTCGAACTCTTCGTCGTTGGAGCGTGGCTCCACCGGGAACACATCGATGGCTGCGCCGATCAGGTGCTTGTCCTTGATCGCGTCCGCCAGGGCGTCGAGCTCGACCACGGTGCCGCGTGCAGCGTTGATCAGGATGCCGCCCTTCTTGATGGCGCGGATTTCCTTCTCGCCGATCATCCACTGGGTCGCCGCGGTTTCCGGGACGTGCAGGGTGACGATGTCGGACATGCCAAGCAGCTCATGCAGATTGCCGACCTGGGTAGCGTTGCCCAGTGGCAACTTGGTCACGGTGTCATAGAAGAACACCTGCATGCCGAGACCTTCGGCCAGCACCGACAGCTGCGTGCCGATCGAGCCGTAGCCGACGATGCCGAGCTTCTTGCCACGGATCTCGAACGAGTTGGCCGCGGATTTGATCCAGCCGCCACGGTGGCAGGAAGCGTTTTTCTCAGGGATGCCGCGCAGCAGCAGGATCGCTTCGGCCAGTACCAGTTCCGCTACGGAACGGGTGTTGGAGTACGGCGCGTTGAACACGGCGATACCGCGCTCGCGGGCCGCACTGAGGTCAACCTGGTTGGTGCCGATGCAGAAACAGCCGACCGCGACCAGTTTCTTCGCGTGATCGAAGATCTCTTCGGTCAGTTGCGTGCGCGAGCGAATACCGATGAAGTGAGCGTCAGCGATCTTTTCCTTGAGCTGGGCTTCCGGCAAGGAGCCAGTCAGGTATTCGATGCTGGTGTAGCCCGCCGCCTTGAGGACGTCGACAGCCGATTGGTGGACGCCTTCGAGAAGAAGGAACTTGATCTTGCTCTTATCGAGAGAAGTCTTGCTCATCTGCGTAAACCTGTATCCCGGAGAAAAATGGCAGGGAGGGGCGCAGCCTGGAGCTGACCCAAACGGCAGGAAAGCCGTCACCGCGGATCTGGCCTTGGGCACTGTCCTGCGGGGTCGGTATGCTAGCATAGCCACCCCGCTAAACACTCATTCCTGCGACGTGAAGCGTTCTCAGGATGACCATGAATTGTTCGAGAGTTCTGTCGATGACCAATCCTGCGCTGATTGATGAACTGAAGACCCTGGTTGAGCCCGGCAAAGTCCTCACCGACGCCGACTCCCTGAATGCTTACGGCAAGGATTGGACCAAGCACTTCGCCCCGGCGCCGAGCGCTATCGTGTTTCCCAAGACCATCGAGCAAGTGCAGGCCGTGGTGCGTTGGGCCAACACCCACAAGGTCGCGCTGGTGCCGTCCGGCGGGCGCACCGGGTTGTCCGCCGCTGCGGTGGCGGCCAATGGCGAAGTGGTGGTGTCGTTCGATTACATGAACCAGATTCTCGACGTCAACGTCACCGACCGCACCGCTGTATGCCAGCCGGGCGTGGTCACTGAGCATCTGCAGAACGTCGCTGAAGAAAACGGCCTGTACTACCCGGTCGACTTCGCCTCGGCGGGTTCCAGCCAGATTGGCGGCAACATCGGCACCAATGCCGGCGGGATCAAAGTGATTCGCTACGGCATGACGCGCAATTGGGTGGCCGGCATGAAGGTCGTCACCGGCAAGGGCGACGTGCTCGAACTGAACAAGGACCTGATCAAGAACGCCACCGGTTATGACCTGCGTCAGCTGTTCATTGGCGCCGAAGGCACTCTCGGCTTCGTCGTCGAAGCGACCATGCGCCTTGATCGCGCACCGAAAAACCTCACCGCCATGGTTCTCGGCACCGCCGATTTCGATTCGATCATGCCGGTGCTGCACGCCTTCCAGGGCAAGCTCGACCTGACCGCGTTCGAATTCTTCTCCGACAAGGCCCTGGCCAAGGTCATGGACCGCGGCGACGTGCCGGCGCCGTTCGACACCGAGTGCCCGTTCTACGCCCTGCTGGAATTCGAAGCGACCACTGAAGAAGTGGCCAACAGCGCGCTGGAAACCTTCGAACACTGTGTCGAACAGGGCTGGGTACTCGACGGCGTGATGAGCCAGAGCGAAACCCAACTGCATAATCTGTGGAAGCTGCGCGAGTACATCTCCGAAACCATCTCCCACTGGACGCCGTACAAAAACGACATCTCGGTGACCGTTTCCAGGGTGCCGGCGTTCCTGCGCGAAATCGACGCGATCGTCGGTGAGCACTATCCGGATTTCGAAATCGTCTGGTTCGGCCACATCGGCGACGGCAATCTGCATCTGAACATCCTCAAGCCGGAAAACCTGAGCAAGGACGAGTTCTTTGCCAAGTGCGCCACCGTCAACAAGTGGGTGTTCGAAACCGTCGAGAAGTACAACGGCTCGATCTCGGCCGAACATGGCGTGGGCATGACCAAGCGTGATTACCTGACCTACAGCCGCTCGCCGGCCGAGATCGAGTACATGAAAGCGGTCAAGGCAGTGTTCGACCCGAACGGCATCATGAACCCGGGGAAAATTTTCCCGGTGTGATCGGTAATCTCTGTTGAATCAATGAATGCAGGAGTCGGTAAATGAGCTATCAGCACCAGTACGTCGACGGCACGCGCATCCACTTCCCGATCGGGAAAGTCGTGTGCATTGGCCGCAATTACGCCGAACACGCCAAGGAACTGGACAACCCGGTGCCGACCGAGCCGCTGCTGTTCATCAAGCCGGGCAGTTGCGTGGTGCCGCTGGAAGGCGGTTTCAGCATTCCGACCGAGCGTGGTTCGGTGCACTACGAAGCGGAAATCGCTGTATTGATCGGCAAACCGCTGTCGACCAAACCAAGCCGCGAAGAAGTCCTCGATGCGATCTCCGGTTTCGCCCCGGCGCTGGACCTGACCCTGCGCGACAAGCAGGCCGAGCTGAAAGCCAAGGGCCTGCCGTGGGAAATCGCCAAGTCGTTCGACGGCGCGGCGGTGATCGCGCCGTTCGTGGTCGGTAGCACTTTCGCTGACCTGACCGACATCGGCATCCGCCTGACCATCAACGGCGAAGTGCGCCAGGACGGCAACAGCAGCGCGATGCTCAATCCGATCGTGCCGATGATCCAGCACATGGCCGGCTGCTTCTCGCTGCAGGCCGGCGACGTGATCCTTACCGGTACGCCGGTGGGTGTCGGCCCGCTGAACGTTGGCGACGAGATCGTCCTTGAACTGCCGGGGGCGAGCAGCTTCAGCAGCAGCGTGCGCTAACCGCCACACCGCAGAACCCCTTGTAGGAGTGAGCCTGCTCGCGATAGCGGTCTACCAGTCAATGCATATCTCGACTGATAAACCGCTATCG
>NZ_QETJ01000140.1:0-13241 GCF_003105095.1 Pseudomonas sp. NDM
ACGGCTCCGACGGGAAGTGACGGAACGAGTTAACGCGACTTGGCGTGAATGCACACCTGTCAGACTTGACAGGTGTGCGGTGATATCCGACGAGCGGTCACCTTCGCGGACGCTTCGCCCGAAAAAGCATCGTCAGTCGCAAGCGCCTTACCAGCGGTAACGACGTCCATAGTCCAGGGGCTTAACGGTGGTTGCGTGGAGCAGGGTGGGTAGAGGTAGTGGTCGAGGACGCGGTAGGCGGCTTGGTGGAGTTTTTTGGAACGAGGGATTAATAGGGGAGAGGAGACTCAACTGGAGCGTCTCAACACCATCCGTCGGAAACCTGCCCCTACCTGTAATTTCTGACAGTAGCCAAACCTCCGGGTCGCGCGGGTAAATAAGGCGTCATCTCTATCATCCGCGACAGGAATCTCACCCCATGACCGATCAAACCCTCGATTTCATCAACAAGTCCTATACCATCGCCCCCGCTGGCCGACTCAAAGATATTTCTTTGTCCCTAATCACCAGTACTGCACCCGTCCCGGGAGCCAAAGTCGAGCTGATTCTCCCGGCCAACTTTACGTACGCCGATGGCAGCAGCGGCCAGCGCGACTTCATCACCGACCATGACGGCAGGATCAAGGTCCGGGGCGTCAAGGCCACTCCCGCCCTCGGCGTTTACAGTCTGACCGCTATCAGTGGTAGTCAGACCGCCTGCGCAACCGTAACCGTTACGGAGCAAGGGCCGATCGAGAACATCCCGATCGAGGGCTATCCGGAAGAGATCGCTGTCAGTCCGGATGGTACCCGCGCTTATGTCACTAACCTCGTCGCCAATGCAGGTAAGAGCACCGTCTCGGTGATTGATACGACGACGAATCGGGTTTTGACGGACATTTTGGTCAGCTCCCATCCGGAAGGGATTGCCGTCAGCGCGGACAGTGCTCGCGCTTATGTGAGCTTGAATCGGAGCAACACGGTCTCAGTGATCGATACTGCGACGCATCAAGTCATGGCGAGCATCCCGGTCGGGAGTTCTCCGCGCGGGGTTGCCGTCAGTCCGGACGGCAACCGCGCTTACGTCTGTAACAACGGGAGCGACACGGTCTCGGTGATTGATACCGCGACTAATCAAGTCCTGACGAGCATCCAAGTCGATCCAGGGCCGTACCATATTGCCGTCAGCCCGAACAGTAAACGCGTTTATGTCTGCAGCGGCGGTAGCAATATATTCTCGGTGATTAACACAGCGACGGATCAAGTCCTGACGAGAATCCAGACCGGGAGCCATTCGACCCATGTTGTCCTCAGCCCGGACGGGTCTCAGGCTTATGTCTGCACCCGAGACTATACGGTCTTGGTGATTGATACGGCGATGGATGAGATCCTGACGAGCATCCAGCTTGAAAGCCAGGTATCGGGAATCGCCGTCAGCCCAGACGGTACCCGCGTGTATGTCAGCTTATCTGGTACACGAAGCTATTCAGTGATTGACACGACATCGAACCAAGTCCTCCAGACCATCGAGCTCGGGTGGAACCCGGCAGGGGTTGCCTTCAGCCCGGACGGTACTCGTGTTTTCATATGTGTCAGAATTGATAATGTCGTCTCGGTGATTGATGCGGCGACGGTTTGAGTCCTGGGGACATGCCGGTTAACGGTCCGACCGGGTTCGCAATCAGCCCGGACGGTACCGGCACGAACGCTTCCGTGGGAGGGGGAGTAGTTGAAACCAGAAAACCGCTATCCCGAATAAGGGGACTGCGGTTTTTTTATGCCTGAAGACATGGCTCGGCTGTCAGGTCGATTTCGCGTCGCTCCCACAGGAAACCTGTTTCGAATGTGGGAGCGAGCTTGTTCGCGAAAGAGCCGGCACTCTCACCCGAATAACTCAGCCGAACCGCATCACCCCGGCACCTCCAGATTATCCAGCACCCTTTTTCACGTTAAACGTGTGCTGTCCCTGACCAAGCCTCGACGGCAATCGACCGATGTCACCGGACTTATGGCGTGCTGCGCAGGGTTACCTTTCGTCTGAAAGCGCTTCTCACCTGTCAGGTTTTACAGGTGTGAGAAGCGTGCCTTTGCGTTTTGATTGCTGGGCGGTTTCGCACATTTGGTGCGCCTACCTTTGCGGTGGTCAAGGAGAGAGGAAATGAAAGGTAAAGTTATAAAGAGTGCATTCGTAAGCTATGGCGAAAACCCTGACAGGAGCACTACCCAAAGTCTGAGTGCTATCAGCGGTGCTTGTGTCGCCAACGCAGCCGCAACGGATACTGGGTCGATCGCTAGCATTCCGGTTGGGGGGCAACCTCAGTGGGTCGCTGTCAGCCCCGACGGCAGCCGTGTTTATGCAAGCAACGGTCGCGGCCATCAAGTCACGGTGATTGATGCGGCAACAAATCAAATCCTGACGAAAATCCCGAACCAGGGATTTCCACACAACATAGCCGTCAGCCTGGATGGGGCCCGCGTGTATGTCAGCAATATCGACGCCGCCAATGTCTCAGTGATTGACACGGCTACGTATCAAGTCCTGAAGACTGTTCCGATAGAAAATGTTCCATACGCAATAGCCCTCAGTCCGGATGGTCTCCGCGTCTATGTTGGCAATAATGAGGGCGACACCGTCTCGGTAATTGATGCAGCGACAGACCAACTCCTCAAGAACATCAAGGTCGTTAGATATGCTTCGGGAATAGCTTTGAGCCCGGATGGTACTCGCGCTTATGTCTGTGGACACGCAGATGGTACGGTTTCCGTGGTTGATACGACTACGGAACTGGTCCTGACAACAATTCCGGTTGGGACAACCCCGCGCATGATAGCCGTCAGCCCGGACGGAAGCCGTGTTTATGTCTGCCATAATCATATCTATACAGTCGCGGTGATCGATACGACGACATGCCAAGTCCTGACGCGCATCCCTGTGGAAGGTCCCGGTGAGAGTATAGCTGTGAGCCCGGACGGTAACCGCGCTTATGTCTCCCATCCTGCGAGCAATTCGGTCTCGGTGATAGATACTGCTACCAATGGGGTATTGTTCACTCTCCCGGTCGGGCAGCCGTATGGGATCGCCGTTAATCCGGACGGTAACCGGATTTATGTTTGTAGCCTATCCGGTGAAGCGGTGGTGGTCATTGCGGTGGGTAGTAGGGAGCGCCACTAGTCTGTCTCAGATCACGCTTCGAGCGTTCCATGCAGAGTGTCACCAGTATCCGGTAAACCCTGTTTCATGGCTGAAGGTAGCCTTGAGCTGCTTTCAGCTCTAGTCGCTTCTGCCTTCGGTGTTCACGATATTCGATGCTTTGGACTAGAGGGACTAGGGACTAAAGGGGACAGATTTATTTTCTAAAAGCTGAAATAAAGCTGTCCCCTTTTGTGTGCGAAATGGTTGGTGGCAGCTATTCGCGGGTCGCAGACCGGGACTCTAGAACCGGCAGACCCGAAGGTCTCCCACGTACAGCCGCCATAAAAAAACGGGTGATGTGCGTCCAGAGATGGACGGGCTGTGAGACCCGATCACTGATTGGTCAGCGACCGGACAACAATAGAACCCGCCCCCAAGGCGCACAAGCCGGCGGATTCTGGCTTGGCTGTAGGCAATGGCGCCAAGGATTTGTAGCCTCAAAGGCGTGTCCTGAAGTGTCTTTTGAACTCCTCGGTTTAAAGGGCACTTTGTGCTGATTTCACTGGCCCCTTCGCGAGCAGGCTCGCTCCCACAGTCTGGAAGGCATTTCAATCTGACATCTGGAATGCGGTCCTCTGCAGGAGTGAGCCTGCTCGCGATAGCGGTCTTTCTGATGTAAATGCATTGACTGAAAAGTCCTCATCGCGAGCAGGCTCACTCCTACAGTGGTCGCGTTCACCACCCTGTCTGTTTCAATCAATCGCGAAAGTTGGAAAGCTTCTTGCAGTAGCCGCCCTGCGCCCGTTCGGGGCGTCAAAAGTTTGCTTTAAAGGAACGGGGAAAACCGGTGGATCGCACTCAGTTATTCAATACAGCACGCACCAACGTTGCCGACCTCAGTCGAGGCAATCTGGGCGTGCCGTTGTTGCTGCTGGTCATGCTGGCGATGATGATGTTGCCGGTGCCGCCGTTCCTGCTCGACGTCTTCTTTACCTTCAACATTGCCCTGTCGATCGTCGTCCTGCTGGTCTGCGTATATGCGCTGCGGCCGCTGGATTTCGCCGTGTTCCCGACCATTCTGCTGGTGGCGACGCTGCTGCGGCTGGCGTTGAACGTGGCCTCGACGCGGGTGGTGATGCTCCACGGTCAGGACGGCCACGCCGCGGCCGGTAAGGTGATTCAGGCCTTCGGTGAGGTGGTGATCGGCGGCAACTACGTGGTCGGTATCGTGGTCTTCGCGATCCTGATGATCATCAACTTCGTCGTGGTAACCAAGGGTGCCGGGCGGATTTCCGAGGTGAGCGCGCGTTTCACCCTCGATGCGATGCCCGGCAAACAAATGGCGATCGACGCCGACCTCAACGCCGGCCTGATCGACCAGAACCAGGCCAAGGCGCGCCGTCAGGAAGTTGCCCAAGAGGCGGAGTTCTATGGCTCGATGGACGGTGCCAGCAAGTTCGTCCGCGGTGACGCCATCGCCGGTTTGCTGATTCTGTTCATCAACCTCATCGGCGGTATGGCCGTTGGCATCTTCCAGCACGGCATGAGCTTTGGCGACGCCGGCCGGGTTTACGCGTTGTTGACCATCGGTGACGGTTTGGTGGCGCAATTGCCATCACTGTTGTTATCGACAGCGGCGGCGATCATGGTGACCCGTGCTTCCGGCTCGGAAGACATGGGCAAGCAGATCAACCGCCAGATGTTCGCCTCACCGAAAGCGCTGGCCGTCGCCGCTGGTCTGATGGCGGTGATGGGCCTCGTGCCGGGCATGCCGCACTTCTCCTTCCTGACCATGGCAGCGCTGGCCGCGGGCGGCGCCTACCTGTTCTGGAAGAAGCAGAACGTCGCCAAGGTCGTGGCGCTGGAAGAGGTCAAGCGTCAGCAGGAGCTGCTGCCGTCGCCGGCTCGCGCCATGGAAACCAAAGAACTGGGCTGGGACGACGTCACGCCGATCGACATGATCGGTCTGGAAGTCGGCTATCGCCTGATCCCGTTGGTGGACCGCAATCAGGGTGGGCAATTGCTCGCGCGGATCAAGGGCGTGCGCAAGAAGCTCTCGCAGGACCTGGGCTTCCTGATGCCGACCGTGCACATCCGCGACAACCTCGATCTGGCGCCGAGCGCTTACCGCCTGACCCTGATGGGCGTGATTCTCGCCGAGGCCGAGATCTACCCGGATCGCGAACTGGCGATCAACCCCGGCCAGGTCTACGGCTCGCTCAACGGTATCAACGCCAAAGATCCGGCTTTCGGCCTCGAGGCGGTGTGGATCGAAATCAGCCAGCGCGCCCAGGCGCAATCGCTCGGCTACACCGTGGTTGACGCCAGCACCGTGGTCGCCACGCACTTGAACCAGATTCTGTACAAGCACTCCAGCGAGTTGATCGGCCACGAAGAAGTGCAGCAACTCATGCAATTGCTGGCCAAGAGCTCGCCGAAACTGGCTGAAGAGCTGGTGCCGGGCGTGGTTTCGCTGTCGCAGTTGCTCAAGGTCCTGCAAGCGCTGCTCGCCGAACACGTGCCGGTGCGCGACATTCGCAGCATCGCCGAAGCGATCGCTAACAACGCCGCCAAGAGTCAAGATACCGCCGCTCTGGTCGCCGCTGTGCGGGTCGGCGTATCCCGCGCCATCGTCCAAAGCATTGTAGGCACTGAGTCCGAGCTGCCTGTGATCACATTGGAACCAAGGTTGGAACAGATATTGCTCAATAGTCTGCAGAAGGCAGGACAAGGCTCGGAAGAGGGCGTTCTGCTGGAGCCAAGCATGGCCGAGAAGCTGCAACGATCGTTGATCGAAGCGGCCCAGCGGCAGGAAATGCAAGGCCAACCGGTGATCCTGCTGGTAGCAGGCCCGATTCGCGCGATGCTCTCGCGCTTTGGCCGCCTCGCAGTCCCTGGGCTGCATGTGCTGGCCTACCAGGAAGTACCGGACAACAAGCAAGTGACCATCGTTGCGACAGTAGGGCCCAACGGCTGAGGTAGTGGTTTATGCAAGTTAAGCGTTTTTTCGCCGCCGATATGCGTCAGGCCATGAAGCTGGTTCGCGATGAGCTGGGCGCTGATGCCGCCATCATCGGCAACCGCCGCATCGCCGGCGGCGTCGAGTTGACGGCGGCACTGGATTACAAATTGTCGGCGCTGGCGCCGCGGGTTCCGAACATGGAGCTCGAAGACGAACTGCGCAAGACCCAGTCGCGCATCGTCACCGCCCAGGCCGAACTGAGCCTGCGTGGCGAAGCCGACGGCAACACCAATCAGCAGTTGTTCGCCGGGCTGCCATTGACCGCAGGCCTGCCGCTGACCGCTGCCGAGCCGCTGAGCGAGCCAACCTACGCTGCCCCGGCGCGTCCGGCCGCAGCGCCTGCGCAGGCCTCGGCGGGTGTCGATCCGCGAGCACTGGATTCGATGCGTTTTGAATTGAACAGCCTGCGCGAGCTGATGGAAGTGCAGCTCGGCACCCTGGCCTGGAATCAGCTGCAAGGCAGCCGTCCGGCTCAGGCCAATCTGTATCGCCGTTTGCAGCGCATCGGCCTGTCGGGCCCGCTGTCGCGTGATCTGTTGGCGCTGATCACCGATATCGAAGAGCCGCGTCAGGCCTGGCGCATGCTGCTGGCGCATCTGGCGCGGATGATTGCCGTACCGGAAGTCGAGCCGCTGGAAGAGGGCGGTGTGATTGCTATGGTCGGCCCGGCCGGCATGGGCAAGACCACCACGCTGGCCAAGCTTGCCGCGCGTTATGTGCTCAAGTACGGCGCGCAGAACGTTGCGCTGGTGAGCATGGACAGCTTCCGCATCGGCGCGCAGGAACAACTGAAAACCCTCGGGCGCATTCTCAACGTGCCGGTGACCCACGTCGATCCGGGCCAGTCGCTGGTCCAGGCATTGGATCCACTGCTACGCAAACGCGTGGTTTTGATCGATACTGCCGGGCTGCAGGCCAGTGATCCGGCGTTGCGCATGCAGCTTGAGAGCCTGGCCGGGCGTGGCATTCGCTCGAAAAATTATCTGGTACTGGCAACCACCAGCCAGAAACAGGTTCTAACCGCCGCTTATCACAGTTACAAGCGTTGCGGGCTGGCCGGTTGCATCCTGACTAAACTGGATGAAACGGCCAGTCTCGGCGAAGTGTTGAGCCTGGCGATCAGTCATGAATTGCCGGTCGCGTACCTGACCGATGGCCCACGGATTCCGGATGATCTGCATCTGCCGCGCCGTCATCAACTGGTCAGCCGCGCCGTCAGCGTGCAAATGCAGGAAGAACCCAGCGAAGAAGCCATGGCTGACATGTTCGCTGATATCTATCACAGCCCGACCAAGCAGGTTGGCTGAGGTAATCATGAACAGTTTTTGTACCTACATCGATGGTCTGCCACGCATTGTTCCGATCGGGAACGCGCAGCCAGTAATGTGGCCTCCGTCTATGCAAGACAAGGTAAAGAAATAACATGGGCAGCATGCATCCCGTACAGGTGATCGCGGTGACCGGCGGCAAAGGTGGCGTCGGCAAGACTAACGTGTCAGTGAACTTGTCGCTGGCGCTGGCAGAGCTTGGCCGTCGGGTCATGCTGCTGGACGCCGACCTGGGCCTGGCCAACGTCGACGTTCTGCTGGGGCTGACGCCCAAGCGCACACTGGCTGACGTGATCGAAGGCCGTTGCGAATTGCGCGACGTGCTGTTGCAGGGCCCGGGCGGGATTCGCATCGTGCCGGCGGCCTCCGGCACGCAGAGCATGGTGCACCTGAGTCCGGCCCAACACGCCGGCCTGATCCAGGCGTTCAGCGACATCGGCGACAATCTCGACGTGCTGGTGATCGACACCGCTGCGGGCATTGGTGACTCGGTAGTCAGTTTCGTTCGCGCCGCGCAAGAGGTGTTGCTGGTGGTCTGCGACGAGCCGACTTCGATCACCGACGCTTACGCGCTGATCAAGTTGCTCAATCGCGACTACGGCATGAACCGCTTCCGCGTGCTGGCCAACATGGCGCAGAGCCCGCAGGAAGGGCGCAACCTGTTCGCCAAGTTGACCAAGGTCACGGATCGCTTCCTCGACGTCGCCCTACAATACGTCGGCGCCGTGCCGTACGACGAAAGCGTGCGCAAGGCGGTGCAGAAGCAGCGCGCCGTCTACGAAGCCTTTCCCCGTTCCAAGTGCGCGCTGGCCTTCAAGGCCATCGCCCAGAAGGTCGACACCTGGCCGCTGCCCGCCAACCCGCGTGGGCATCTGGAATTTTTCGTCGAGCGTCTCGTGCAGCAAACCGCAGGGCCTGTGATATGACCGCCAGTGGCATGAATCTTTACAAAAAGTCGGCGCGTGACGCGCAATACGAATTGATCGAGCGCTACGCGCCACTGGTCAAGCGCATTGCCTATCACTTGCTGGCACGCCTGCCGGCCAGCGTGCAGGTCGAAGACCTGATCCAGGCCGGGATGATCGGTTTGCTCGAAGTGTCGACCAAATACGACGCCAGCAAAGGCGCCAGTTTCGAAACGTACGCGGGCATTCGAATCCGCGGCGCGATGCTCGATGAAGTGCGCAAAGGGGACTGGGCGCCACGCTCGGTTCACCGCAATACCCGGATGGTCAGCGACGCAATTCGCTCGATTGAAGCTAAAACCGGCCGTGACGCTAAAGATCACGAGGTTGCGGCCGAACTCCAATTGAGTCTCGACGATTACTACGGGATTCTGAATGACACCTTGGGCAGTCGCCTGTTCAGTTTCGACGACCTGTTGCAGGACGGCGAACACGAAGGGCTGCACGAGGATGGCGCCAGTGCGCATATGGAGCCGTCACGCGATCTGGAAGATGAACGCTTCCAGGCGGCGCTGGCGGACGCGATTGCCAATTTGCCGGAGCGTGAGCGACTGGTGTTGGCGCTGTACTACGACGAAGAGCTGAACCTCAAGGAAATCGGTGAAGTCCTTGGCGTCAGTGAATCGCGGGTCAGCCAGTTACACAGCCAGTGCGCGGCCCGTTTGCGGGGGCGTTTGGGGGAGTGGCGAGCGCGCTGAAGGCAGTGTGGGGACACTGCGAAACGAGGCTGGTGCGGTGATGAGCGGCGCCGGTCTCGATCCGTTGTGCTCCAGACAAACTTTAAGTGCTGCGCCGATTGATTGAAGTGGCGCGTCCAGGTGCTGGGCGCGTTTAAGACTGCTTGGAGGTCGAATTGAACAAAGACATGAAAATCCTCATCGTTGATGACTTCTCAACGATGCGGCGGATCATCAAGAACCTGCTGCGCGATCTTGGGTTCACCAACACCGTCGAGGCCGACGATGGCACCACTGCCATTCCGGTGCTCAACAGCGGCAGCATCGACTTTCTGGTAACGGACTGGAACATGCCGGGCATGACCGGCATCGACCTGCTGCGCCACGTGCGTGCCGATGAAAAACTCAAGCACCTCCCGGTGTTGATGGTGACTGCCGAAGCCAAGCGCGAGCAGATCATCGAGGCCGCCCAGGCCGGTGTGAACGGTTACGTGGTCAAACCTTTCACGGCTCAAGCGTTGAAAGACAAAATCGAGAAGATTTTCGAACGCATCGGCTGATGAATGCGCGGGGGAGCTATGGAGCATAACGAATCTTCACAGGGCGATTTTGAATCGACCCTGAAAAAACACGCGGTCGAACTGGTCGAAAGCCTTGAAAAAGGCAGGTTCGGCGACGCGGTGCAACTGATCCATGAGCTCAATCAGACCCGTGACCGCGGCCTGTATCAGGAAGTGGGCAAGCTCACACGTGAACTGCACAGTGCGATCGTCAATTTCCAGATCGATCCGCACATGCCGCAGGCCGAGGAAGTGTCGCAAATCACCGACGCGACCGAACGCCTGGGCTACGTGGTCAAGCTGACGGAAGCCGCGGCCAACCGCACCATGGATCTGGTGGAAAGCGCCACGCCGGTGGTCAACAGTCTGGCTGATGAAGCGCAGACGTTGAGTGCCGATTGGGGTCGCTTCATGCGTCGCGAGGTCGGGGCTGAAGAGTTCCGCGAACTGGCGCGCCGGGTCGACGGTTTTCTGTCACGCAGCAGCACGGACAACCGTGCGGTGTCGAGCAATCTCAACGACATCCTGCTGGCTCAGGATTACCAGGACCTCACCGGTCAGGTGATCAAGCGCGTGACCCAACTGGTCACCGAAGTCGAAAGCAATCTGCTCAAACTCGTGCTCATGGCCAGTCAGGTCGACCGCTTTGCGGGCATCGAACATGACCGCGCCGCAATGCTCGCCGAAAAAGATCCACAAAAACATCTCTCGCAGGGTGAAGGTCCGCAGATTCATGCCGATAAACGAGAAGACGTTGTGTCCGGTCAGGACGATGTGGACGATTTGCTATCCAGCCTTGGATTTTGAAGTTAGGTTTTTAGACCTGTTAGGAGCACCCCATTAATGAGCTTCGGCGCCGATGAAGAGATCCTTCAGGATTTCCTGGTTGAGGCCGGCGAGATTCTTGAGCAACTGTCCGAACAACTGGTCGAGCTGGAAAGCCGCCCGGATGATGCAGATCTGCTCAATGCAATTTTTCGCGGTTTCCACACTGTAAAAGGGGGCGCCGGCTTCCTTCAGCTCAATGAGCTGGTGGAGTGCTGTCACATCGCCGAAAACGTGTTCGACATCCTCCGTAAGGGTGAGCGTCGCGTTGATGCAGAACTGATGGACGTTGTGCTCGAAGCACTGGACGCGGTGAACAGCATGTTCAGCGAAGTCCGTGAGCGTGCACCGATCACCGCCGCCACGCCGGAACTGCTGGCCGCGCTGGCGCGTCTGGCCGAGCCGCAATCGGCGGATGAAGCCGTGGCCGCACCGGTGGAAGTGGTCGAAGAACCGGTCGCCGAAAGCGCATCGGAAGACATCACCGACAACGAATTCGAACAACTGCTGGACTCGCTGAATGCCGTCAAGGCGCAAGCCGAGGCCCCGGCCGCTCCTGTGGCATCCGCGCCGGTTGCGGGCACCGCGGCCAGCGATGAAATCACCGACGCCGAATTTGAATCGCTGCTCGATCAACTGCACGGCAAAGGCCAGTTCGCTGTCGATGCAGTCGCTCCGGCGCCAGCAGCAGCGGCTCCGGCCGCGCCTGCTGCGGGCGACAGCTCGGACATCACCGACGACGAATTCGAAGCGCTGCTCGATCAGTTGCACGGCAAGGGCAACTTCGCCGTAGACGCGCTGGAATCGGCGATCGCTTCGGCGCCGGCAGCCCCTGCTGCACCGGCCGCCGCTGCGGCCGGTAGCGACCTGATCAGCGATCACGAATTCGAATCGCTGCTCGACGAATTGCACGGCAAAGGCAAGTTTGACGCCGCCGCGGCGACTGCCGGCTCCGCATCAAGCGTCGCCACGCCAGCCGCGAAAGCTCCGGCTGCCGCTGCTGCGCCGAAGCCTGCGGCCAAGTCTGAACCGAAAGCCGAGGCGCCGAAACCGGCCGCCGCTGCTGCTCCGGCTCCGGCCCGCGCGCCAGCCGCTGCACCGGCAGAAAAACCGGCCAGCGAAGCAGAAACCACCGTGCGCGTCGACACCGCGCGGCTCGACGAGATCATGAACATGGTCGGCGAGCTGGTGCTGGTGCGTAACCGTCTGGTACGCCTGGGTCTCAACAGCGGCGACGAAGCCATGTCCAAGGCCGTGTCGAACCTCGACGTGGTCACCGCTGACCTGCAGACCGCCGTGATGAAGACGCGGATGCAGCCGATCAAGAAGGTCTTCGGGCGCTTCCCGCGTCTGGTTCGCGACCTCGCACGTCAGCTCAAGAAAGAGATCAACCTGGAACTGGTGGGCGAAGAAACCGACCTCGACAAAAACCTTGTCGAGGCTCTGGCCGACCCGCTGGTCCACTTGGTGCGCAACGCCGTCGACCACGGCATCGAGTCGCCGGAAGAACGTGAAGCGTCGGGCAAGGCCCGTGGCGGTCGCGTGGTGCTGGCGGCCGAGCAGGAAGGCGACCACATCCTGCTGTCGATCTCCGACGACGGCAAAGGCATGGACCCGAACGTCCTGCGTTCGATCGCGGTAAAACGCGGTGTGATGGACAAGGACGCAGCCGATCGCCTGAGCGATACCGAGTGCTACAACCTGATTTTCGCCCCGGGTTTCTCGACCAAGACCGAGATCTCCGACGTGTCCGGCCGTGGTGTCGGCATGGACGTGGTGAAGACCAAGATTTCCCAGCTCAATGGTTCGATCAACATCTACTCGACCAAGGGCCAGGGCTCGAAGATCGTCATCAAGGTGCCGCTGACGCTGGCGATCATGCCGACGCTGATGGTCATGCTCGGCAATCAGGCGTTCGCGTTCCCGCTGGTCAACGTCAACGAAATCTTCCACCTCGACCTGTCGACCACCAATGTCGTCGACGGTCAGGAAGTGGTGATCGTGCGCGACAAGGCGCTGCCATTGTTCTACCTCAAGCGCTGGCTGGTCAGCTCCGCCGCTCACGAAGAGCAGCGCGAAGGCCATGTGGTGATTCTTTCGGTGGGCACTCAGCGGATCGGCTTCGTCGTCGATCAACTGGTCGGCCAGGAAGAAGTGGTCATCAAGCCATTGGGCAAAATGCTCCAGGGCACTCCGGGCATGTCCGGCGCCACCATCACCGGTGACGGCCGCATTGCGCTGATTCTCGATGTTCCAAGCATGCTCAAGCGTTACGCCACAAAGCGTATTTGAATCCGGGACGGCGGCGCGATGACGCGCCGCTGCACCTAATGGAGTGTTTATGGCAGTCAAAGTCCTGGTGGTGGACGATTCGGGTTTTTTCCGCCGCCGCGTCTCGGAAATTCTTTCGGCGGATCCGAGCATCCAGGTGGTCGGCACGGCCACCAACGGTAAAGAGGCGATCGATCAGGCCATGGCCCTCAAGCCTGACGTGATCACCATGGACTACGAGATGCCGATGATGGACGGCATCACGGCGGTGCGGCACATCATGCAGCGCTGCCCGACCCCGGTGTTGATGTTCTCCTCGCTGACGCACGAAGGCGCCCGGGTGACCCTGGATGCGCTGGACGCCGGCGCGGTGGATTTCCTGCCGAAGAATTTCGAAGACATCTCGCGCAACCCCGAGAAGGTCAAGCAGTTGCTGTGCGAAAAAGTCCACAGCATTTCGCGCAGCAATCGTCGTTTCAGT
>NZ_QETJ01000141.1:0-12968 GCF_003105095.1 Pseudomonas sp. NDM
AATCAACGGCAAAAGATCGCAGCCTTCGGCAGCGCCTACAGGAGATCGCCGAAACATTGATTATTGATGTTTATCAATCAATCAACCGTAAAAATCAACTTAACAAATATATTCCACGGAGAGACACTCAAGTCATTCGGCTAGCCAGCCGCCCACAAATAATAAAAGAGGTGCCTATGGCAGGTTTCGACAAGCGTGTGAGTTCCTACGAGGAAGCGATGGCCGGCCTGGAAGACGGCATGACCGTCATCGCCGGCGGCTTCGGTCTGTGCGGCATTCCGGAAAACCTGATCGCCGAGATCAAGCGCAAGGGCACCCGCGACCTCACTGTCGTCTCCAACAACTGCGGCGTCGACGGATTCGGCCTTGGCGTGCTGCTCACCGACCGCCAGATCAGCAAAGTCATCGCCTCGTACGTCGGCGAAAACAAACTGTTCGAAGAGCAACTGCTCAAGGGCGACATCGAAGTCATCCTCACCCCGCAAGGCACCCTCGCCGAGAAGATGCGCGCGGGCGGCGCCGGCATTCCGGCATTCTTCACCGCCACCGGCGTCGGCACCCCGGTCGCCGAGGGCAAGGAAGTGCGTGAATTCAAAGGTCGCAAGTACCTGATGGAAGAATCCATCACTGGCGACTTCGCCATCGTCAAAGGCTGGAAGGCCGACCATTTCGGCAACGTCGTTTACCGCCACACCGCGCAGAACTTCAACCCGCTGGCGGCCACCGCCGGCAAGATCACCGTGGTCGAAGTCGAAGAAATCGTCGAACCCGGCGAACTCGACCCGACGCAGATCCACACCCCGGGCATCTACGTCGACCGGGTCATTTGCGGCACGTTCGAAAAACGCATCGAACAACGCACCATCCGCAAATAATTCAGGCCTACGGAGAACAACAACATGGCACTTACCCGCGAACAAATGGCTCAGCGCGTCGCCCGCGAAATGCAGGACGGCTACTACGTCAACCTCGGTATCGGCATTCCGACCCTGGTCGCCAACTACATCCCCGAAGGCATGGAAGTCATGCTGCAATCGGAAAACGGCCTGCTCGGCATGGGACCTTTTCCGACCGAAGAAACCATCGATGCCGACATGATCAACGCCGGCAAACAAACGGTGACCGCGCGGATCGGCGCATCGATTTTCAACTCCGCCGAATCCTTTGCGATGATCCGCGGCGGCCATGTCGACCTGACCGTGCTCGGCGCGTTCGAAGTCGACGTCGAAGGCAATATTGCCTCGTGGATGATCCCCGGCAAACTGGTCAAGGGCATGGGCGGCGCCATGGACCTGGTGGCCGGTGCCGACAACATCATTGTCATCATGACCCACGCGTCCAAGGACGGTGAATCCAAGCTGCTCGCCAAATGCAGCCTGCCGCTGACCGGCGCCGGCTGCATCAAGCGCGTGCTGACCGACCTCGCCTATCTGGAAATCGAAAATGGCGCTTTTGTCCTCAAGGAACGCGCACCTGGCGTCAGCGTTGACGAAATCGTCGCCAAAACCGCTGGTAAACTGATCGTCCCGGATCACGTACCGGAAATGCAGTTCGCTGCCGAGTGAGGAATTCGAAAATGCAAGACGTCGTCATTGTTGCCGCCACGCGTACCGCGATCGGCAGTTTTCAGGGCTCCCTGGCCAACGTATCCGCGGTCGATCTGGGCGCGGCGGTGATCCGCCAGTTGCTCGAGCAGACCGGTCTGGACGGTGCGCAGGTCGATGAAGTGATCATGGGCCAGGTGTTGACCGCCGGCGCCGGACAGAATCCGGCGCGTCAGGCCGCGATCAGGGCCGGCCTGCCCCACGCGGTACCGGCGATGACCCTGAACAAGGTCTGCGGTTCGGGCCTGAAAGCTCTGCATCTCGGCGCGCAGGCGATCCGTTGCGGCGACGCCGAGGTGATCATTGCCGGCGGCCAGGAAAACATGAGCCTGTCCAACTACATCATGCCGGGCGCCCGCACCGGTCTGCGCATGGGTCACGCGCAAATCGTCGACACCATGATCAGCGACGGCCTGTGGGATGCGTTCAACGATTACCACATGGGCATCACCGCAGAAAATCTGGTCGATAAATACCAGATCACCCGCGAACAGCAGGACGCCTTCGCAGCCGCTTCCCAGCAGAAAGCTGCCGCCGCCATTGAAGCCGGGCGCTTCGTCGATGAAATCACCCCGATCCTGATTCCCCAGCGCAAGGGCGATCCGGTCGCCTTCAAGATCGACGAGCAGCCACGCGGCGACACCAGCGCCGAATCCCTGGCGAAGCTGCGCCCGGCGTTCAAAAAGGACGGCAGCGTCACCGCTGGCAACGCTTCATCGCTGAACGACGGTGCCGCCGCCGTGATTCTGATGAGTGGCGAGAAAGCCAAAGCCCTGGGCCTGCCGGTTCTGGCCAGAATCGCTGCCTACGCCAACGCGGGCGTCGATCCGGCGATCATGGGCATCGGCCCGGTATCTGCCACCCGCCGCTGCCTCGACAAGGCCGGCTGGAGCATCGACCAGCTCGACCTGATCGAAGCCAACGAAGCGTTCGCCGCGCAATCGCTGGCCGTGGCCAAGGACCTGCAATGGGACCTGGACAAGGTCAACGTCAACGGCGGCGCCATCGCTCTTGGTCACCCGATCGGCGCATCGGGTTGCCGCGTGCTGGTGACATTGCTGCACGAAATGCTCAAGCGCGATGCGAAAAAAGGTCTGGCGACCTTGTGCATTGGCGGCGGCCAGGGTGTAGCGCTGGCGCTGGAACGCGCCTGATACGGAGTTCAAGGTTGACGGCGGATCCACGACATCCGCCGTTGGCCGGCAACAAAAAACCCGGTGCGCCTTGCGGTGTACCGGGTTTCTTTTTGCCTGTCCGAAATTCGTATTGGATGTACCACCGTCATCGCGAGCAGGCTCACTCCTACAGGGGGGACGCATTCCAAATGTGGGAGCGAGCCTGCTCGCGAAAGCGCTTTTTCAGACGCCAGCCATTCAAGGCTTGCGCAGCAGATAGGTATCCATAATCCACCCATGCTCCGCCCGCGCCGCTTTGCGCACCCGTTCGATCTCATCGGCGACATCCGCCAGTCTTCCGCTGAGCAGAATCTCATCCGGTGTGCCCAGGTAAGCGCCCCAGAAAATCTCGGTCTGGCGATCCGCCACCTGCTGGTACGAATCCTCGGCATCGAGCATCACCACCAGACTGTCCGCTTCACTCACCTGCCCTGCTGCCAATCGCCGTCCCGTGGTGATTTCCACCGAACGGCCGATCGTGTTCAGCGGTATCTTGTGCTGCGCAGCCAGGGCCTGAACGCTGGTAATCCCCGGTATCACTTCGTACTCAAATTCACAGCGGCCTGATGACTGAATCGCCTGAAGGATGCGCAGCGTGCTGTCGTACAACGCCGGATCGCCCCACACCAGGAAACCACCGCACTGACCGTCGGACAATTCCTCATTGATCAGCCGCTCGAAGGTCTGCTGCTTGGCGCGGTTCAGTGCATCGACACTTGCCGTGTAGTCGACATCGCCCCGCTCGCGCTCAGGACTGCTGGCTTCGATAAAGCGATAAGCGTGATCGGTGATGTAGCGCTCACAGATCTCGCGGCGCAGATCGATCAACGTCTGTTTGCTCTGGCCTTTATCCAGCAGAAAGAACACATCGACCCGATTCAGCGCTTTCACTGCCTGCATCGTGATGTAGTCCGGATTGCCGGCGCCAATGCCGATGACCAGCAGCTGTTTCATCAGAATTCCTCTTCAAGGTCCATGCCCGGCAAGCGTAGACGCCAGATGCCGTTGAAGCGCAGCTCGATCACCGACAGCGGCTCGACATCGATCGCATTGAAGGCGTTGCCCTGCAGCACCTGCATCAATGCAGCACGCATGACAAACGGATGGGTGACTGCCACCACATGCCCGGGCGTCGCGGCGACGGTAGCCAGCCACTGCGCCACCCGCTGTGTCAGTTGGCCGACCGATTCGCCGCCATGGGGCGCCGCGTCTGGATCGGCCAGCCAGGCTGACAACGCGTCGGCGTGGTGGGCTTGCAAATCCTTGATCGACTGGCCGTGCCAGCGCCCCCAGTCACAGTCGCGCAGGGCCGGGTCGATTTCGCCATCGGCACCCAACCACGCTGCTGTTTGCCGGGTTCGCAGCTCCGGCCCGCATACCAGGCGCCGCGTCGCCGGGAATCGCGACCGGATGGCGTCAGACGCCACGGGCAACTCTTCAACAGGCTCGTTCGTAGGAAAACGCGCCAATTTTTGTGCGATGGTTCGCGCATGGCAAACCAGTATCAAACGGCTACTTGGCACAGGCAGGTACTCGGACGAAAGATATCAAAAGCAACGGTTCGAAATTCGTTAGCGGCCCATTGTGCCGTAAAACCGGATTTTTCAGGATTGCCCGCCCGCCAGCCGCTGAACCTTGGATAGGCAATGTCTGACACTGTGACAGGCAAAGGACTACAAGCCGACGCTACTTCGGCGTAGCCCTTGTTACACGGACGCCTTGCACACTTTTGGTGCCTGGCAAACCTGTACAAAAATTCGCTAGACATGTAGCACACATTACATAAATACTCTTTTAACGGATTGTGAAATGAATTCGACACCCCCATCCAGCAGGAGCCCGGATGCCCCCTCTCAGAGACCTGATCACTGACCCCGGCCTGGATCTGACGCCGTCAGAGCGCAAAGTCGTCCGCGCCCTGCTCGATCAGTATCCCCGCAACGGTCTGGGGCCGATGGCGCGCCTTGCCGAACATGCGGGTGTCAGCGATCCGACCATCGTGCGTCTGGTGAAAAAGCTCGGTTTTGGCGGTTACGCCGATTTCCAGGAAGCCCTGCTCAGCGACATGGACCATCGCCTGCGTTCACCACGCACGCTATTGCAGCCGCGCTCGCAGCAGAACAAGAACGATGCCTGGGCCCATTATCTGGCCGACAGCCATCGCTTGCTGGTTGACACTCAAGCCCTGACCCAACCCGAAGACGTACGGATCCTCGTGGAGTGGCTGCTCGACAGCCGCCATCAGATCTACTGCTTCGGTGGCCGTTTCAGCATCCTGCTGGCCAATTACCTGCTTAACCACCTGCGCCTGCTGCGCCCCGGCTGCTTCGCCCTGGAAGACAACGCCCTGTTGCCTGATCGTCTGTACGATCTGCAACGCCAGGACGTAGTGCTGGTGTTCGACTATCGGCGCTACCAGACCCAAGCCCTGCGCGTCGCCACCGCGGCGAAGAACAACAACGCGCGGGTGGTGCTGTTCACCGATGTCTACGCCTCGCCGCTGCGCGAGATGGCCGACCTGATCATCAGCGCCCCGGTGGAATCGGCGTCGCCGTTCGACACCATGGTGCCGGCGCTGGCGCAGGTCGAGGCGCTGATCGCCTGCCTGACCTTGCGCGTGCCCGACCCTGCCGATCGCCTGGAAGGCATCGATGCCCTGCGCAACGACTTTGCGACTCACCTGCTGGAGGAAAAATAAGGATGTTCAGCCTTCCCCACCGCTCGCCACGGGACCTGCCGTTTGTGTTCGATCACACCGCATTGTTGCTGGTGGACATGCAGCGCGCCTGGCTCGAGCCGCAATTCGACCCGCACCTGAGCGGGCCGGATGCCGAGTATTTCCTCCAGCGTGCGCGCAGCCAGGTGGTGCCCAATCAGCAACGGCTGCTTGGCGCCTTTCGTCAGGCCCGGCAAAACGTGCTGCACACGATCATCGAAAGCCTGACCGCCGACGGTCGCGACCGCTCGCTGGATCACAAGCTGTCCGACATGCACCTGCCCAAGGGCAGCGCGCAAGCTCAGGTGATTGCTGAACTGACCCCGGCCGAGAACGAAATCGTGCTGCCAAAGACCTCCTCCGGGGTATTCAACTCGACCAACATCGACTACGTGCTGCGCAACTTGCAGACCCGTCATCTGATCATCGCTGGCATCGTCACCGATCAGTGCGTGGACATGGCCGTGCGCGACGCCGCCGACCGGGGCTATCTGGTGACGCTGGTGGAGGACGCCTGCGCCACTTATACAGCCAAACGCCACCACGCCTGCCTCAATGCAATCAAGGGTTACTGCTGGATCACCGACACCGACACCGTGCTCGGTCGTTTGCAGGAGATGCAGCCATGAGCGCACGCCTGACGCCTCTGCCGATGACCACTCTGGTGACCACTGACCTGATCGGCATCACCCGTGGCCGCTCGTTCCCTACCGATGAGCTTGAGCACTATCAGGCAGCGGGTTGCGGCTGGGTCCCGGCCAACAGCGCGCTGACGCCACAAGACATCATCGCCTCGAGCAATCCGTGGGGCGCTTACGGCGACCTGCGGCTGATCCCCGATCTGAACAGCCGCGTCACCGTCGGCAACGGCCCGGACGCCAACGCGCCGGCGCTGGATTTCATCCACGCCGATATCCGCGAGACCGACGGTCAGGCGTGGGGCGCCTGCCCACGCACATTGCTGCGTGATGAAATCGAGCGCTATCACGATGAGCTCGGTTTGCAGGTCAATGCCGCGTTCGAACATGAATTCAACCTGCACGCTGGCGAGGCCGAACATGCAGCGTTCTCTCTCGAAGCGCAGCGTCAGGGCGCCGAATTCGCCGGCTGGCTGCTCAGCGCCCTGCGCGCCGGCGGGGTCGAGCCGGAAATGTTCCTGCCGGAATACGGCAAGCACCAATACGAAATCACCTGCCGCCCGACCCTTGGCGTGGCGGCGGCGGATCGTGCGGTCAATGTGCGTGAAATCACCCGGGAAATCGCCCGGCAGATGGGCCTGGCGCTGAGTTTCGCGCCGAAGACCGCTCCCGAGGCGGTGTGCAACGGTGTGCATCTGCACGTCAGCCTGCTCGATCTGGCCGGCCAGCCCATGCTGTATGACGCCGGCACCAGCAACGGCCTGTCGAGTATCGGTCAGCACTGGGCTGCCGGAGTCCTGCACTATTTGCCGGCGCTCTGCGCGTTCACTGCGCCGACGCCGCTCTCGTACCAGCGTTTGCAGCCGCACCACTGGAGCGCGTCCTATGCGTGCCTGGGACAGCAGAATCGTGAAGCGGCGCTGCGCATCTGCCCGACCGTAATCCTGGGCGGCAAGTCTGCCGCGCAGCAGTTCAACCTGGAATTCCGCGCCATGGACGCCACCGCCTCGCCACACCTGGCCATGGCGGCGCTGCTGATCGCCGGGCGACTGGGCATCGAACAGCGTCTGGCGCTGAACGCGATCACCGATGAAATTCCCGATTCACTCAATGACGAGCAACGCAAGGCCCGGGGCATTGTCGCCCTGCCCGCCTCGCTGGCGCAGGCGCTGGATTGCCTGCGCGACAGTGCAGCCTTCAATGAATGGCTGCCCAAGCCGCTGCTCGACACTTGGTACGCCCTGAAAACCGAGGAACTGGCGCTGACGGAACAGCTCTCGCCCGCTGACCTGTGTGAGCACTATGCACGCCTGTACTGAATCCGCCGAACTGGGGTTGTTCACCCGCCCGGTCTATAACCTGAGCCGCGAGGACTCGACGAACCCGTTGATCCTCGTGTGCGAACACGCCAGTCGTTACATCCCCGATGCCCTGAACAACCTGGGCCTGGACGAGGCCGCCGCGCGGGAACACATCGCCTGGGACATCGGCGCGCTGCAACTGGCCGAACAGTTGTCGGAACAGCTCGGTGCCACCCTGCTCAGCGCCAATTACTCACGGCTGTTGATCGATCTCAACCGCCCGCGCCATGCACCGGACAGCATCCCGGTGCAAAGCGAGATCTACCAGATTCCCGGCAACCGCGAGCTGGATGAGGCGGCTCGCGAGTATCGTCGGCAGACCCTGTTCAAGCCGTTTCATGCACGTTTGCAGACGCTGATCGACGAGCGTATTGCCCAGGGCCAAGCGGTGCGCGTGGTCGGCATTCACAGTTTTACCCCGGTGTACTACGGCCAGCCGCGAGCACTGGAAATCGGCGTGTTGTTCGGCCAGGCCAAAGCCTATGCCCAGCGCCTGCTCGACGGACTGCAAGTGCATCCTTTGAAAGTCGCGGGCAACCAGCCGTACAGAATCGATCCGCTGGGCGACATGACCGTACCGGTGCACGGCGATGCCCGAGGCCTCGAGGCGGTACTGATCGAAGTGCGCAATGACTTGCTGCGCAGCCCCGAAGCGGTTTCGCGCTGGGCCGGCTACCTGGCACCTTTGCTGTAAGAATCGCGGTAAATGATCGACCGACAGAACAACTAAAACGACCGATGGCTGACAAGGAGTTGCGCTTCATGGAAATTGAAGAATTCGGCTACAAGCAAGAGTTGAAACGTAGCCTGACGCTGACCGATCTGGTGGTATACGGGATGATTTTCATGATCCCCATCGCCCCGTTCGGTGTGTATGGCTACGTCAACGCCGAGGCACCCGGGATGGTGCCGCTGGCCTACATCATCGGCATGGTGGCGATGCTGTTCACCGCGCTGAGTTACGGCAGCATGGCCAAGGCGTTTCCGATTGCCGGTTCGGTGTATTCCTACGCGCAACGCGGCCTTAATCAACACGTCGGTTTCATCGCTGGCTGGCTGATGCTACTCGACTACCTGCTGATTCCGCCGCTGCTGTACCTGTATGCGGCGATGGCGCTCAACCATTTGTACCCGGATATTCCCAAGGTTGGCTTCATCCTGGCGTTCCTGGTCAGCGCAACGTTCGTCAACCTGCGCGGCATCACCTTTACCGCGCGGATGAACATCCTGTTCCTGCTGGCGCAACTGGTGGTACTGGGCATCTTCCTGTTCTACGCCTGGAATGCCTTGCACAACGGCGGCGGCAACGGCGAGTTGACACTGGCGCCGCTGTATCACCCCGAGACCTTCAACTTCGCCTTGTTGATGCAAGCGGTGTCGATCGCCGTGCTGTCGTTCCTCGGCTTCGATGCGATCTCGACCCTTGCCGAAGAAATCAAGGAAGACCCGGGCCGCAGCGTCGGCAGAGCGGCGCTTATCACCCTGGCGGTGATGGGCACGATTTTCGTGGTACAGACGTGGATCGCCACCGATCTGGCAGCGGGCATGGGCTTCAAATCCGCCGACACCGCGTTCTATGAAATCGCTGAAATCGCCGCCGGCAGCTGGCTCGCAACCCTGACCGCAGTGGCGACGGCGCTGGCCTGGGGCGTGGCCGTGGCGATCACCTCGCAGGCCGCCGTGTCGCGCCTGCTGTTCGGCATGGCCCGCGACGGCAAATTGCCGAAGGTGCTGGCCAAGGTCCATCCGAAACACAACACGCCGTACCTGAGCATCTATCTGGTGGCGGTGCTGTCGCTGCTGATCTGCTACCTGTTCATCGAGGCGGTCGACATCCTCACCTCGCTGATCAACTTCGGCGCCCTGAGCGGATTCATGCTCCTGCACCTGACCGTGATCAACCACTACTGGCGTCGGCAGAAGTCGGGACAGGTTGTGCGCCATCTGCTCTGCCCGGTGATCGGCTTCATCATCGTCGCGGCCATCATGTACAACATGGGCGTCGATGCGCAGAAACTCGGCCTGATCTGGATTGCCCTGGGTCTGGTTTATCTGTTCTTCCTCAACAAGCTCGGCGCCAGCACGGTGTTGCCCGATCCGAGCAATGGCTGACAAGAAAAAGAGCGGCGTCTGACAACAAATCAGGCGACCGCCGATTTAACGCGTGGAAACCGACAGTGATAGTCAGGTTCGGCGAACGGGCCGAACCTTTTGATACAGGAGTACATCCATGCTGGTCTTACGCCCAGTCGAGCAGAATGATCTGCCCCAGCTACAGCGCCTGGCCCGCGAGAGCCTGATCGGCGTGACCTCGCTGCCGGATGACAGCGAGCACCTGCGCGAGAAAATCGCCGGGTCGCGCGCCTCGTTCGACAGCGCCGCCACGGCGCAGGGGCCGGAGAACTATTTCTTTGTGCTGGAAGACCTCGAACGCCAGCAACTGCTCGGCTGCTCGGAAATTCTTGCCACCGCCGGCTTCAAGGAACCGTTCTACAGCTTGCGCAATCGCCATTTCACCAGCGCCTCGCGGGAGTTGAACATCGAGCATGGCGTGCCGGCGTTGTCGCTGTGCCATGACCTTAGCGGGCATACCCTGCTGCGCGGGTTCCACATCGACGCCACGCTGGTGCGCACGCCGTTTTCCGAACTGTTGTCGCGGGCGCGCCTGCTGTTCATTGCCGCCCATGCGCAGCGGTTCTCCGAGGCAGTGATCACCGAGATCGTCGGCTACAGCGATGAGCACGGCCACTCGCCATTCTGGGATGCGCTGGGCAAGCATTTCTTCGACCTGCCCTACGCCGAAGCCGAGCGTCTGTGCGGGTTGCAGAGCCGCACGTTCCTCGCCGAACTGATGCCGCAATATCCGATATACGTACCGATGCTGCCGCAAGCGGCGCAGGACTGCATCGGCCGCGTGCACCCGGACGGCCAAGAGGCGTTCGACATCCTCGAGCGTGAAGGCTTCGAAACCAACAGCTACATCGACCTGTTCGACGCCGGCCCTACGTTGTATGCGCGTACCGCAAACATTCGCTCGATCGTTGGCAGCCAGACTGCCACTGTCCGGCAACAGGCGTCGACAGACGCCCGAGGCCGTTACCTGGTGAGCAACGACGCCTTGCATGACTACCGCGCCATTGTCACCGAGCTCGACTACCAGCCCGATCAACCGCTGCCCCTGACGCCCGCTCTCTGCGCGGCACTGAAGGTCAGCGAGGGCAGCCCGATACGGTTGGTCGCTCTGTGAGGCGCATTTGCCGTTGGTGCCTGAATCGGTACGCAGAAGGAGTTGGAGCATGATTGTCCGTCCGGTAAAAGTCAGCGACCTGCCTGCCTTGATGACTCTCGTCGAACAGGCCGGGCCGGGCTTCACCACGCTTCCGGCCAATGAGGACCGCCTCGCGCACCGGGTGCGTTGGGCGCAACGGGCGTTCGCCGAACAGGTGGAACGGGCCGATGCCGATTATCTGTTTGTCCTCGAGGATGATGAGCAGCGCGTGGTCGGTGTCAGCGCGATGGCTGGCGCCGTTGGCCTGCGCGAACCCTGGTACAACTACCGGCTCGGCGTGACCGTCAGTTCGGCGCCGGACCTGGGCATCCAGCGGCAGATTCCGACGTTGTTCCTCAACAATGAACTGACCGGACAATCGGAACTGTGCTCGCTGTTTCTGCGCCATGACCAGCGCAGCGGCAGCAATGGCCGCCTGTTGTCGCTGGGGCGCCTGCTGTTTGTCGCCGAGTTTCCGCATCTGTTTGGCGAGAAGATGATCGCCGAACTGCGCGGCAGTGCCGATGAAAACGGTTGCTCGCCGTTCTGGGACAGCCTTGGCCGACACTTTTTCCAGATGGATTTCACCCACGCCGATCACTTGTCGGGGCTGGGCAACAAAGCCTTTATCGCCGAACTGATGCCACGTCAGCCGCTGTACACCTGCCTGCTGACCGAACAGGCACAGGCGGCGATCGGCCAGACTCACCCGAACACCCAACCGGCATTGAAAATCCTTCAGGCTGAAGGTTTTGCGCACCAGGGTTACATCGACATTTTCGACGGTGGCCCGGTCATAGAAGCGCCGATCCGCAGCATTCGCACGGTGCGTGACAGTCTCGAACTGACCCTGAGCCTCGGCATCCCGGACGAGCAGGCGCCGTTGTGGCTGATTCACAACCGCCGCCTGGAAAACTGCCGCATCACCGTGGCGCCCGGGCGACTGGTGGGTAACAGCCTGATGGTCGATCGTCTCACCGCCAAACGCCTGCAACTTCAGCCGGGTAATTCGGTGCGTGCGGTGCTCCTGCCCCATCAACAGCAACACGCCGTGGCGGCCTGATATGCCCGGCGCGAGAGATTAAACCTTTCAGCCGCCAGTCCTGCCGCGCAAATTCGTCATGATTCCTGACCCATTCGCGTGATAGCCTTTTCATTCTTCGGCGTTGACACCTTTGCTCAAGCCTCTCCATTCCTTATGTATTGGTGGAACTCGTATGACCAGGCTTTCCCATCAAGATTTGCGCCGTAATTTCCGTCAGTTGCTGGCCTCCGACACCTGCTATCACACGGCTTCGGTGTTCGACCCGATGTCCGCCCGCATCGCCGCTGACCTGGGTTTTGAAGTGGGTATCCTCGGCGGTTCCGTGGCCTCCCTGCAGGTGCTCGGCGCCCCGGACTTCGCCCTGATCACCCTCAGCGAATTCGCCGAACAGGCCACGCGCATCGGCCGCGTCGCCCAATTGCCAGTGATCGCCGACGCCGATCACGGCTACGGTAACGCTCTTAACGTCATGCGCACCATCGTCGAACTGGAACGCGCCGGCGTCGCGGCACTGACCATCGAAGACACCCTGCTGCCCGCACAATTCGGGCGCAAATCCACCGACCTGATCACCGTCGCCGAAGGCGTCGGCAAGATCCGCGCGGCGCTGGAAGCCCGGGTCGACACGGAAATGGCGATCATCGCCCGCACCAACGCCGGCATTCTGCCGAACCAGGAAATCATCAGCCGCACCCGCCAATATCAGGCGGCGGGCGCTGACGGTATCTGCATGGTCGGCGTGCAGGACTTCGACCAACTGGAACAGATCGCCGAGCACCTGACCGTGCCGCTGATGCTGGTCACTTACGGCAACCCGGCCCTGCGCGACGACAAACGCCTGGCCGAACTCGGCGTACGCGTGACCATCGACGGCCACGGCGCTTACTTCGCCGCGATCAAAGCGACCTACGACAGCCTGCGCGAACAGCGGCAGATCTTCACCCAGGCCGCCGATCTGAGCGCGACCGAATTGACGCACACCTATACCCAGCCGGAGGAATACATTCTCTGGGCCAAGGAGTACATGAGCGTCAAGGAGTGATGCACACGCTGCACCGGCCCCTTCGCGAGCAGGCTCGCTCCCACAGTTGAAATGCGGTCCCCTGTGGGAGCGAGCCTGCTCGCGAAAGCGTCTATTGCGGCACCGCTAAACCGGCGTCT
>NZ_QETJ01000142.1:0-12805 GCF_003105095.1 Pseudomonas sp. NDM
ATCATCGTCAACTGATACACCGCTATCGCGAGCAGGCTCACTCCTACAGGGGATTATCGTCGGCTCAGGCAGCGCGTTCATCGCCCGGGCTACGTTCGAAGTAGCGCTTGTACTCGCGACTGAACTGCGACGTGCTCTGATACCCCACCCGATGCGCCACCTGTGCCACCCCCAGCCCTTCCGCCACCAGCAGCGTCTGCGCCTTCAACAAGCGCAAGCGCTTGAGATACTGCACCGGCGACAATAACGTGCTGCGTTTGAAATGCTCGTGGAAGGTCGACACGCTCATGTTCGCGCAACCGGCGAGGGTCTCGACATTCAGCGGCTCGGTGTAGTGCGCATGCAGATGGCTGATCGACGCCGCCACCCGGGCGAATTGCCCTTGTTGCTCGACCAGCGCGCGCAACACATCCGCTTGCGGCCCGCGCAGCGCGACGAACAATAATTCGCGGACCCGCGCCGGGCCGAGAATCTGGCATTCCAGCGGATCGTGCAGACAACTGAGCAGGCGTTCGACGCAACCGCGCATGCCGTCATCGAGCACCACCGAGGTCATCGACTCCGGTGTCTGCGCCGGAATATGCCGCCCCGGCGCCAGCCCCATGGCCAGTACCAGTTCGCCGAGCAGTACGCGATCGATCGCCACCGAGATCCCAAGCAACGGCGCATCGGGCAAGGCAAAGGTTTCGCATTCGAACGGCACCGGCAGCGCCTGGATCAGGTAATGCCCGGCGCCATATTCCATGGTGCGTGGGCCGAGAAACGCCAGTTTGCTGCCCTGGGCGATGATCATCAGGCTCGGCTCGTAAATGTGCGGGCCGCGGGCGACGTCGCAGCTGGCGCGCAGGATCTGCACACCGGCCAGGCCGGTCTGGCTGTAGCCATCGCGCAGCGCCAGCGGTTCGATCAGCGAAACCAGGCGGGCATTGGCATCAAGATGACGGGTCAACTGCATCGAATAGGTCTTCGTAAAAAAATCAGGAAAAGGGGATGGAAACATGATCGCAGATCTGCTGGCCAATACGACTGCCGCAACCCGCATCCCGGAGGATTAGGCATGAGACCCGGAGAAATCGTCATGGCCGCACCCGCGCCCGGCGCCCAGAATTCACCGCCTCACTTGTCACTGTTTTTGCGAGGTCACTCATGTACACCGCCATCGGCTATGCCGCCCAATCGGCCACCACTCCCCTCGCCCCGATGAAATTCGAACGCCGCAGCCCGCGCGCGGACGACGTGGCGATCGAAATTCTCTACTGCGGCGTCTGCCATTCCGACATCCATCAGGCGCGCAACGAATGGGGCATCGCCGTTTATCCGCTGATGCCCGGCCACGAGATCGTCGGAAAAGTCACCGCTGTCGGTGCGAATGTCACCCGTCACAAGGTAGGCGATCTGGTTGGCGTCGGCTGCATGGTCGATTCCTGCCGCAGTTGCGAAGCGTGCCAGGCGAACCTCGAGCAATATTGCCTCGAAGGCCCGACCATGACTTACGCCACCCCGGACCGGGTCGATGGCAGCAACACCATGGGCGGTTATTCGGACAGCATCGTGGTCAGCGAACACTTTGTCGTGCGCATCCCGGAACGCCTGGCGCTGGCCAGCGCCGCACCGATTCTCTGCGCCGGCATCACCACCTACTCGCCGCTCAAGCACTACGGCGTGAAGGCCGGTGACAAGGTCGGGATTCTCGGCATGGGTGGCCTCGGTCACATGGGCATCAAGTTCGCGAAGGCCATGGGCGCGGAAGTCACGCTGTTTACCCGCTCGGCAAGCAAGGCTGAAGAAGGTCGCCGTCAGGGTGCCGATCACGTCATTGTCTCCACCGACGCCGAACAGATGAAGGCCGCGGCCGGTTATTTCGACTTTCTGCTCGACACCATTCCGGTACAGCACGACCTCAACCCGTACCTCGACACCTTGCGCTTCGATGGCGTGCACATTCTGGTCGGTCTGATCGAGCCGGTGAACCCGCCGGTCCACGCCGGCAAACTGGTGATGAGCCGTCGCGTACTGGCCGGCTCGCTGATCGGCGGTATCGCCGAAACCCAGGAGGTGCTGGATTTCTGCGCCGAGCACAACATCACCTGCGACATCGAAATGCTCGACATCCGCAATATCAACGAAGCCTACGCGCGGATGATTGCCGGTGACGTGAAGTACCGTTTCGTCATCGACATGGCGACGCTGAAGGCTTAAACCTTCACGGCTTACACCTTCAAGCCAAGCTCCGCCGACAGCCGGGTTGTGACCCCTTTGAGCAGGGGGATCAACTCGGCCATTTTTTCCAGCGGCATGTACGGCACGGTGCTGGCGATGCTGATCGCGGCAACAATGCCCTTGCTCGCATCGCGAATCGGCGCCGCCACACAGCGGATCGACGGTTCGTTGTCTTCCAGATCGAAGGCGTAGCCACCGGTGACGTACTCGCCCATGCGCTGCTCGAGCTGTTCCCACGACTGCTGGGGATGCTGCGGCCAGAACTGACTTTTGCCACCCGCCGGAAGGCTGATGTCATACAGCCGCCGCCAGTCCTGCGGCGAGTCATCGAGCATCAATGCCTTGCCGATCCCGGTGCGCACCAGCGGCATGCGATGGCCGACCCGCGAGCGCATTTCCGGGCCGTTGCGCCCTGGATTCTTCAGCAGATACAACACCTCGTCGCCTTCGCGAATGCCCAGATGCACGGTATCGCCGGTCAGCGCCGACAACTCGTCCAGATACGGCCCGGCCAGGGTCACCAGCGGCAACTCTTCGCGGGCCTGAAAGCCCAGTTCGATCAGCTTCGGCCCAAGCAGATAACCGATTTGCGGCACCACGCGCAGGTAACGCTCGTCGACCAGGCAACTGGCCAGCCGATGGGTGGTGCTGCGCGTGGTGCCGATCAGCCGGGCGATCTCCTTGAGATCACGTGCGCCGCTGGCCACCGCTTGGACTACACCGAGGCCGCGCAGCAGCGTCTGGGTGCCGGTGGGCGCGGCGTCCTTGGTTTTTTCCGGGGCGTCTTCCTGCATATCCAGCCTTTTACCGTTGAGCGAAGGAACGGGCGGCATTATGGTCGCCCGACGCAGAGCACTACAACTCGATACGCTCGACCTTGCCCACCAGCAGCACGTAGGACAGGGCACCGACCAGTGCGAGCACGGCGATGTAGGTAATCGCCGGCGCGAACGAATCGCCGCTGGCGAGGAAGCCGATCACGATTGGCGTCGCGATCGCCGAGAGGTTGCCGATGAAGTTGAACACGCCGCCGGTCAAGCCGAGCAAACGCGCCGGCGCCAGCGTCGACACCAGCGACCAGGTGATCGACGCCAGACCGTTGCCGAAAAAGGCCAGGGCCAGGAAGGCGATCACCAGCGGCGTCGACTCGACGAAGTTGGCGCCGATGATCGAGGTCGAAATCAGCAGCCCGCCAATGATCGGCAACTTGCGCGCGAAGCCCACGGTGTAGCCACGGCGAATGAGGAAGTCGGAAAAGAATCCCGAACACAACACCCCCACGAACGCGGCGAGAAACGGCAGCGACGCGAGCAGGCCGGACTTGATGAAGTCCATGCCGCGATATTTCACCAGGTAGGTCGGGAACCAGGTGAGGAAGAACCACAGGGTCGAGTTCAGGCAGAACTGGCCGAGGTAGATGCCCCACAACTTGCGTTTGCTGAGGACGATGCCCAGATCGGTCCAGCTGAATCTGGCTTTGACCTTGGCCGCGTCAGCCTGGATATCGACCAGCCCGCCACCCTCGCGGATCAGATCGATTTCCGCCTCGTTGGCGCCTTTGAAATCGCGCGGCTCGCGATACACCGCGTACCAGATCAGCGCCCACAGAATACCCACGGCGCCGGTGGCGACGAACACCATGTGCCAGCCGAATTCATGTTGCAGCCACGCCAGCACTGGCGTCAGGAAGGCCAGACCGACGAACTGCCCGGAGGTGTAGAAACCGATCGCCGTGGCGCGTTCGCGCTCGGGAAACCAGGTGGTGACCACGCGGCTGTTGATCGGATAGGCCGGCGCTTCCAGTGCACCGACGGCCATGCGCAGCACGAACAGTGCGATGAAGCTGCTGACGAAACCGAGCATCACCGTGGCCACCGACCACAGCAGCAGCGCGACGCTATAAAGGATCCGAGGCGGCACGCGATCGACCAGCCAGCCGCCGGGGATCTGCATCGCGGCATAAGTCCAGCCGAAAGCGGAGAAGATCAGCCCGACGTGTACCGGATCGATGCCCAGCTCACTGGTCAGCGCCGGTGCGGCAATCGACAGGTTGCTGCGGTCGAGGTAGTTGATGACCACGGTGATGAACAGCAGCACCATGATGAAAAACCGCTTGCGGCTGGGCGTGACTAAAGACGCCTGCCCGGAGAGGGTGTGCGTTTGCATGAGGAGAGCCTCTTTTTATGTTTATTGAGGTCGGCCTGAGGCCTTGCACAAATCCCTGTAGGAGTGAGCCTGCTCGCGATAGCGTTCTGTCAGTCACAAACATTCCGGATGTAAAACCGAATCGCGAGCAGGCTCACTCCTACATTGGGATTGTGGTGTTTCGCAGACGACTTACCACTCGGCAAAGCTGCCATCGGCATGGCGCCAGATCGGGTTGCGCCAGCGGTGGCCGACGGCGGCGCGTTCGATCACGTATTCCTCGTTGATCTCGATGCCCAGCCCCGGGCCGTTCGGAATTTTCACGAAGCCCTGATCGTAGTCGAACACCCGCGGATCCTTCACATAGTCGAGCAAATCGTTGCTCTCGTTGTAATGGATGCCCAGGCTCTGCTCCTGGATAAACGCGTTGTAACAAGCCGCGTCGAGTTGCAAACACGCCGCCAGCGCAATCGGCCCCAACGGGCAATGCAGCGCCAGCGCGACGTCGTAGGCTTCGGCCATGTTGGCGATCTTGCGGGTTTCGGTGATGCCGCCGGCGTGGGACGCGTCCGGCTGGATGATGTCGACGTAGCCTTCGCTCAACACCCGTTTGAAATCCCAGCGCGAGAACAGCCGCTCGCCGAGGGCAATCGGTGTGCTGGTCAGCGGCGCCAGTTCTTTCAGCGCTTCGTAGTTTTCGCTGAGTACCGGCTCTTCGATGAACATCAGTTTGTACGGGTCGAGTTCCTTCATCAGCACCTTGGCCATCGGCTTGTGCACGCGGCCATGGAAGTCGACGCCGATGCCGACGTTCGGCCCGACCGCGTCACGCACGGCGGCAACGTTGGCCAAGGCGAGATCGACTTTTTCGAACGTGTCGAGGAACTGCAGCTCTTCGGTGCCGTTCATTTTCACCGCAGTGAAACCACGGCTCACCGCCTCTTTCGCCGCACGCGCGGTGTCAGCCGGGCGGTCGCCGCCGATCCACGAGTAGACACGGATCTTGTCGCGCACCTGGCCACCGAGCAGGTCGCTGACCGAGACGCCGAGGGCCTTGCCCTTGATGTCCCACAGGGCCTGGTCGATACCGGCCAGCGCACTCATATGGATCGCGCCGCCGCGGTAGAAGCCGCCGCGATAGAGCACGGTCCAGATGTCTTCGATGTTGCGTGGGTCTTTACCGATCAGGTAGTCGGACAATTCTTCCACCGCAGCGGCGACCGTGTGCGCGCGCCCTTCGACCACAGGCTCGCCCCAACCGGTCACGCCCTCGTCGGTTTCGACCTTGAGGAAGCACCAGCGCGGCGGAACGATGAAGGTCGTGAGTTTGGTGATTTTCATCTCTGCTCTCTTTTGTAAATGCAGCTTTTATTAGATGCAGCGCACACAGCGCCAAAATTCTTAACGCAGGGCTTTCCAGGCAGCCACGTAGGCCTTGGCATTGACCGCCACCTGCTCGGGCGTCATGCCCGGTTTGAACAGGCCGGAACCGAGGCCGAAACCTTTCACGCCAGCGTCGATAAAGGCCTGCATGTTGTCCGGGGTAATGCCGCCGACCGGCGCCAGCACCGTGCCGGCCGGCAACACCGCGAGCCAGGCTTTGACGACTGCCGGCCCCATCTGCTCGGCCGGGAACAGCTTGAGAATGTCCGCACCCTCGGCCAGCGCGGCGAAGGCTTCGGTCGGCGTCGCCACGCCCGGCGACAGGTACAGCCCCGCCGCTTTCGCCGCGCGCAACACCTTGGCATCGCTGTGGGGCATAACGATCACTTGTCCGCCAGCAGCTTTGACCTGCTCGACCTGCTCGGGGGTGAGCACCGTGCCGGCACCGATCAGGCAATCGGCGGGCAGCGCATCACGCAGAATGCGGATACTGTCGTACGGCGATGGGGAATTGAGCGGTACTTCGATGACGCGAAATCCGGCGGAATAAAGGACTTCTCCGACAGCCGCCGCTTCCTGCGGTTGCAGGCCACGCAGAATCGCGATCAGACCGTTTTGTGCCAGTGCTTGCTTGAGCATGTCAGGCCTCCAGTCAGGGTTAACGGGATGAGGAATCGATCAGCCCGGCGGCACGCGCCAGTTGCCACAGGCCACGCTCGGTCGCCTGCTCGGCCAGCGTCACCCGAGCAAAGCCGCAGGCGTCGAGGGCACGGCGATAACGCGTGCACAGTTGCGCATTGCCGATGAGCACGATCGATGGAAGATTCGCTTGATTGCGCCGGCGCCGCTGCACATTGGCGAGCGCGGCCAACTCGTGGCCGATCATCAGACCGGACAGATAATCCGCTTGAGCGCTCGGGCTCAGTTCACCAGTGAGGCCGAGGGTACGGGCGCTGAACAGGGTCGAGAGCACACCGAGCTCGGCATCCGCCGACAGCGCGATTTGCACGCCACGGTCAAATGCCTGTGCGTCGAAAGTCAGGCTCGGCTGTTGGGTACGGCCAAGAATGCTGTGTTCGCTGAGTACGGCGAAGACTTCGCCAGTCATGAAGGTGTCGAAATGCGTGATGCGGCCATCGACCACTTCCACCCATTTCGAGTGGCTGCCGGGCAGGCCGATCAACAGATCGTTACCCGCCTCGGCCGGCAGACTTTGCAGCACGCCGAGGACTTGGGTTTCTTCGCCGCGCATCACATTCGGCAGCCGCGAACGCTGGATCACGCCCGGGACGATATGCACTGGCGTGCCGCGAAGACTGATAACGCTCTGTAGGGAATTTCCGAGATGGGCGACGTCGGCCGGCGTCTCGCAGTAAGCCGCTTCGCGCCAGCCCTGGGCACTGCCGACCATACCGCAAGCGATCACCGGCAGATCCGGCTGCGCGTCGAGCCAGTCACCGCAGGCTTCGTCGAAGGCCAGTTCAAAACCATCGGCGCATTCACGACCGTGGATGATTCGCGGAGTCTTGGGCAACTGCATGATCCCGGACGACAGCGCACGCTGCTCCAGCACCACACCGTCCGCCGCGAGTTTGTAAGCACGTAATGAGGTTGTCCCCCAATCGAGCGCGATCAATTGCGCCTGCATCGCTTCACCTGTTTTGTTTTTGGCAGTGAGTGCGACGGACTATAAACCTGGGCGGCTCAAAATCTCAATATATAAATATCAATCCCATATTTTGGGATGAGTAATCACCCTGCTTTGGACTTGATGGGGGGATGGCTCAGTTGCGTTAGCGCATCGGTCGATGACCTAGGGAACCGAAACTCTCAAGTAACTCATCGAGCGCCCCCGACTCAGTATTTATTGACTTCTCTCATGAGATCTTTGACTGGAATCTTCATGACCTCCGATAAATAGACCCTGTAGGAGTAAGAGTTGATTCTGACTTTACAAGCTATAGACTGTTGACGAGCCACCAAGGCTCTTAATTCATCGCTGCTCATTAGCGTATAACTTGTCGAATCCTTAACCTTGTAAAACATCAGATCCGCTCTGAAGACTAGTCCCTCCCCTGACTTCACCGGCTCAACCCAGCCCTCGCCATATTCCTTCAGATCTTGAGGCATTGCGAAATCTGTTTCTTCGTCGAAAGAACAGAGAAGAGATTGGCTTATTTTAGATTTGAACAATGGCTCCACGTCGACATCAGAAGAGAACGTGACTTGGTAAATATTTCGATTGAGATAACGCTCCGTATTCATGTATTCAATATGGGCAATCGGCCGCCCGTGACTGATAGCGCATGACGCACATACCAAAAACATTGAAATCAGTAAAGATTTACGCACATTTCCTCCCTTTGAAGTGCTGTATCACTGACTGCATAAGAATATCCCTCGCTGACACTCCGCTACCTAATACGGCAATGTAGATAGCCCAGGCATCGGCATGATTCACATCAACCCGGCCGTTCATGTTCGGGCCGCTTGTCATGTCCCACTGCTCTCCAAAATCCGCCACGAGATCAGAAAAATTCCAGTCTTTGGCATCCGCTCTTACATTCACCCAATATTCAGCCTTGGGAGTAGGCTCTCTTTGATAAATATTTGATATGCCCCATACGATCTGACCCTCTCCGACGGGGTCCAGCGTAACCAATACCGGGATCCGATAGCCTTTGTCTGCCAGCACTTTAGACAAGTGAGCTCCATTCCAGCCTCCCAGGCTATGCCCGATAATGTAGACCGGAATGGTCAGGTCGGGAATTTTCGCCAACACATTTGCATTAAGTCCCTCATCACTGGTGAAGGCGTTATAACCGATGTGGTGTGCGTCGTAGGTATCAGGGCAAAGACCTTCAGCGTCCATATTCTTGATGAATATTTTCAGAGCCTCCGCCACGTTATTGTTCGGGCCCGTTCCGTAATAACTTTCTTTATCTCCCGCTCCTCCAACGAAAAACAAAACAATTTTTTTCGGGCTAACGGTAGCCTGTTTTACGGTCCCGTCGGTTTTACAGGTTAATTCGTGTGTCACGACCAGTCTTTGACAGCCTTTCAATTCTGAATTTTCAGCGGCCATAGCTTCTTACTCTACGAACAATTTGATGGATTCAGGCAGGTGCGAGCTCACCGTGTGCGTGAAACCTGCTTCATCGGTAACGCCGTGTTCGACGCGCCCGTCACCCCGTTGAATCGCGTAGGGATGATTCGGCATGGGCTCTCCTGTGATCTCGTTGATCACTTGCATCCGATCGTTGAAATGCACCGGCATCGGCAGCAACCCGCTAAACGCGGCCCCTCCCCCGCTCTGGCCGATAATCACCGTGCCTGAGCCACCGATCACGACATTGCCATGCCCACCAGTGCTGTCGAGCATCGCGGCATTCAGGCCGTTAATGAAAACGGTGCCGGAGACCGCTCCGGTGATAGGGCTGCCACACGCTGATTTATCGGTCATGCGGGCAGCCGCGAGGCCATCGAAAAACACGTCCGGCGAGCCGGAGACTATCGGGTTGGTGCCGTGACCCGGCAGTGGGCAGGCGGTTGGGTCGGTGACGCGAGCTGCGGGTTTACCACTCAATTCAAAGCTCCTTGCTTAAGGGGTGCCGGGGATGGCTGATAGATATCGATGTCGGTCGCGGCAAAGCGCCAGCGATTGTCGACCGGGTCGAACAGAGCATGACAATGCTCACGGCTTTCAGACGATGTGGCGGTTTGTATGGCACGCCAGGCTTCGTCGGCTTGCCACCTCAACTCGGCAGGCGTTACATCATCAAGTTCGTTGAGCCAGGCGTTGTAGTTGCGCAGGTGATTGCGCTCGAAAGTCGATTGCAGCAAGTCGCCCATTTGCACGCCAAGGTCAAGATGATGCCCGGAGGTCCAGCGCCCCACTTCGGACTAGACGTGCCAGCCCATCGGTATCAACGCACCGTTCTTCAATAGAGAATGGCCAGCGAGAGCGACGAAGCCGCAACAGATGTGCAGCATCAGCCAGCCTTGATGAGCGTCGATAATCGCAGTTGGATCAAAGGTTCTCAGCGCTACCACGCGGTATTCGCCGAGGCCGGCGCTGCGCGACATCAACTCGGCGTCGAGCCGCGACACTAAAGCCCGAATAGCCAGGCCACCGGTGCGCTGGGCCATGCAGAGAATTTCGACAGCCTGTCGTTTCGGGTCGTCGGAAGAGCCGGTGGTTTTCACCAGGCCATACAGACGCATGGAAGCCTGCAGTCCGCTCATTGCTGGTCACTCATTGACACAGCGGGAGCTCCGCAGGCGCGGAGAAATGTTGCCAGAAGCATTGCAGGTGTCGTCCGTGAGCGCGCAAAAATGGCGCACAGAATGCCGGACTAGAACAATGCCTACAACCGAATCAGCATGAGATTGCTTTTATTCTGTTCACCCCTCGGCAAACTCCCTCAACACCTTGCCATCCATGCGATACCGCACCCACTCCTCCTGCGGTTGCGCGCCGAGGGATTTGTAGAATTCGATGGCCGGGGTGTTCCACTCCAGCACACTCCATTCGAAGCGGCCGCAGTCGTTGGCGCAGGCGATTTTCGCCAGGTGGCGCAGCAGGGTTTTACCGGCGCCGCCGCCGCGTTGTTCCGGGGTGATGTAGAGGTCTTCGAGGTACAGGCAGTTGCTGCCCAGCCAGGTCGAGTAACTGAAGAAGAACACCGCGAAACCGATCGGCAAGCCGTCGCGCAGGCAGATCAGGCCGTGGGCGGTGGCGCCGTCGCCGAACAGGCTGCGTTCGATGTCGGCGACGCTGGCGATGACTTCGTGACGGGCCTTCTCGAAATCTGCCAGTTCAGTGATGAAGGCGAGGATTTGCGGCGCATCGCTGGGGGTCGCCGGGCGGATTTCGATCGTCATGGACGGGCCTTGTGTGCAAATTAAAGCGCCATACTAAGGCGCGCAGCGGCGCTCGTCACATGGCAAAACATCCTGACCTGCCCAATTTGATGAACACTGCTGCCCCTGTGGGAGCGAGCCTGCTCGCGAAAACGTCCTTCCAGTCAGCCTCGAGTCAACTGACATAATGTCTTCGCGAGCAGGCTCGCTCCCACAGTTGATACCGCACATTCTGAAAGGATGCTTATGACCGTTAACTGTTTTGCGCCGATGGAAACACTGGCATCAGCGCTGATTCGGCACGCACTGGAACCCTCGGACGACGGCGCCCACGACCTCGCCCACCTGCAACGGGTCTGGCACAACGCACGCACCTTGCATGAAACCGAAGGCGGCGATCTCGAGGTGCTGCTTGCGGCTGTGCTGCTGCACGATTGCGTAGCGGTCGAGAAAAACTCAGCTCTGCGCTCGCAGGCTTCACGTCTTGCCGCGGACAAGGCTTCATCGGTGCTGCAGGAAAAAAACTGGCCCCGCGAGAAAATCAGCAACGTCGCCCACGCCATCGAAGCCCACAGTTTTTCCGCCAACATCACCCCACTGACACTCGAAGCGAAAATCGTCCAGGACGCCGATCGCCTCGACTCGCTGGGCATGCTCGGCGTTGCTCGAACCTTCTACGTGGCCGGGCGCATGGGCTCGGCACTCTACGATCCGCAAGATCCCGAAGCGCATGAACGCGAGTACGACGACAGACGTTTTTGCCTCGATCATTTCCAGACCAAACTGCTGCATCTGGCCGACGGCTTTCAGACCGCGACCGGCCAGCGTCTGGCACAGATTCGTCATCACCGTCTGAAGGATTTCATGGAGCAGTTCAAGGAAGAGATCGGCATCGCCTGAACAGCAAAGACGTACCTCGGTGAAGACCGTTCGTCGATCATCAGGCACCAATCCGACACCAGGGCTGACCAACCAAGTGTATGGATTCCAATCACTGGAGAAGCCCTATGATCTCGTCAAGGTTGACCGCTCTTGTCTTCAGCGCCCTGCTCTGCCCTGCGGTGTTCGCCGCCTCGTCCACGGCAGCAGGCACTGGCCCTACCGATCCGACCCCGCCACGTGCGCCCGCCATCAACAGTGCCCCCGGTGTGAACACCGATGGCTCCGGTGTGCCGCTGATCAACCAGCCACCAGCCACCGGTACCGACCCGCGCACTCAGGGCAGCGATCCTGGACGTCAGGGCGGCATGAACACGCCAGACTCCCCGGCCGCCACGCCTGACAATGCCGGTCCGGGTGTCGGCTCGAAAACCACCACCGGTGGCTCCGGTTCCGAAGGTGCCGGTCAGTAGTTCGCCGACGCGAGCGCCCTATTCACTCCCATGAAGAGGTAACCATGAACGTCGACAAAGACCTGGAAAAAGAAGTCCTCACCCGTCTGCTCCACGCGCATCCCAATGGTCTGGGCAAGGAGGTGCTGGACAATTACCGGGGCGAGAAAGTCGTGGCCAGCGCCCTCGCCGCCCTGCAGGATCGCGGGCTGATTCACCACGGTCATGTGACATGCAGTGAAGCGGGCGAACACTCGCTGAACCTGCCGATCAAGCTCAGTTCAGCCGGGGTTGAAGCGGCGAAGAAACTCGATAGCTGACGCTGGATGGGGCTGCGGACTTTCGACTTCGGACGTTTGATTCGTCTCGAGAGATTCGCAGCCCTCGGCGCAACGCACCACATCCTGACGCAAGGAGAAATCCCATGCCTCGTGGAAGCAAAGACAAATACACCACAGAACAGAAGCGCAAAGCCGAGCACATCGAAGACAGCTACGAGAAAAAGGGCGTGTCGAAAGATGAAGCCGAGGCGCGCGCTTGGGCGACGGTGAATAAACAATCCGGCGGCGGTGAAAAGTCCGGCGGCTCAGGGCGCAAAAAGCCTGCGAGCGCCAAGTCGCAAGAGCGCAAAGAGTCATCGCGCCGCGCGGTGGCCAGTCGCAAGGGGCATTCGCGTAACAGCGAAACTTCGAAGGACACCCAGACTGTCGACAGCCTGATGAAGGAAGCCCGGGCGAAGAATATTCCGGGGCGCTCGTCGATGCGCAAGCAGGAGTTGATCGAGGCGTTGCGCAAAGCGGGCTAGAACGACGCCCACTGTAGGAGCTGCCGAAGGCTGCGATCTTTTGCTTTTCAAGATCAAA
>NZ_QETJ01000143.1:0-12729 GCF_003105095.1 Pseudomonas sp. NDM
TTGAAATCTGTCGAAAAATATCGTCTGGTCAAATCACACCTCGTCTATGGGCGTAGATTACCGCCCTTTAGGGGTGTCCAGAATCATTAAGCCAGATCAGTCAGTCCCCTCTCCCTCCGGGAGAGGGCTAGGGTGAGGGGCTTTTCCTGCGGGCACAAAAAAACGCCAGACTAGCTGGCGTTTTTTGTAGCCGACTAACTCTTACGAGTTGGCACGAGCCTGGTTACGCAGGGCTTTCACCTGGTCGTGGTTGCGTTGTACGCCGTGGTACTGACGCTCAACCAGGTCACGAATACCCACCAGATTGTGCTTGGTGATTTTTTCCAGCGCTTCCTTGTAAGCCTTCAGGGCATGGTCTTCACCGCGCTCGGCTTCGTTCAGCACAGCCTCTTCGTCTTTGCCGGTGAACATGGCTTTCACGTCGACCCAGCGACGGTGTAGGTCACCGCTGACGCTGGTGGAAGTTTCCGGATCGCCGCCCAGCGAACGAACGGCCGCTTGCAGCTCAGCTGCGGCAGCGGCGCAATCAGCTGCGCGAGTCACAAACAGGCTTTTCAGCTCTGGGTGCTTGATGTCTTCGGCGCAAGTCTTGAAACCTTCCTGACCGTCCTTGGAGGTTTCGATCAGGTCATTGAGTACCGAGATGGATTCTTTGTTTACGTCAGTCATTTTCCAATTCCTTGCGGTTGGTTGAAGATGCAAGGGATATTGCAGTGTGCGTGCCAGTTTGCTTATTGAGAATAAAACCTTGTTTTTCAGTGGCTTAGAAAAGATTGAACCATCTGTATGCTGGTTTTTTGCATGATCTGTCATTTGGCCTGCATGCAGAATGCCTGTATTTTCCAGACTGATCTGAAAACCAACGAAGCGCGCTGATGAATCCGGAAAAACTCGAACTGCTGATCACCCGCGAGATGCCTTTCGGCAAGTACAAGGGCCGAATCATTGCCGACTTGCCTGGCCCCTACCTGAACTGGTTCGCCCGTGAAGGCTTTCCCCACGGCGAACTCGGTGGTCTGCTCGCGCTAATGCAGGAGATCGACCACAACGGCCTGTCCGACCTGCTTGAGCCGCTACGCGCCAAACATGGCAAACCCGCCCCGCGCCACTGAAGCGCCCTCCTCTCTTGAGCCATGCCGACCATGCCTGACAACACCCGCCGAGCCCGTGACGAAGCTTTCTGGCAAACCTTTGCCGACCGATACGATGTGCAGCCCGGCCCGGTCAATCTGGAGAACGGTTACTTCGGGCGCCTGTCGCGTACGGTGATCGAGGAATACCAGCGCAACATCGAGCTGATCAACACCAGCAACTCGGTTTACGTGCGCCAGCGCTTTGAACAGCACGACAACCTCGAGATCCGCGCGCAACTGGCCGAACTGATTGGCGTACGCGCGCAAAGCGTGGCCCTGACGCGTAACGCCACCGAAGGCCTGCAATCGCTGATCCGCAATTACAATCGCCTGCAGCCGGGCGATCAGGTGCTGATCTGCGACCTCGACTACGACACGGTCAAAGGCGCCATGCGCTGGCTGGCGAAACACCGCGGGGTCGAGGTCATCGAAATTGCCCACCGCCATCCTGCCAGCTTCGAAAGCCTGCTGGAAAGCTACCGCGAGGCGTTCATCCGCCATCCGAAACTCAAACTGATGGCCCTTACCCACGTCACCCACCGCACTGGTCTGGTCATGCCGGTGCAGGCCATCGCCGCGCTGGCCAAAGAGCATGGGGTCGACATCATCCTCGACGGTGCCCACGCCCTCGGCCAGATCGAATTCGATCTGCAAGCGTTGGGCATCGCTTTCGCCGGCTACAACCTGCACAAGTGGATCGGCGCGCCGCTGACCCTCGGCTTCATTTATGTTGCCCCGCAGCGTCTGGCCGACATCGATCCGGACATGGGCGAGATGCATTATCCGGTCACCGACATTCGCGCGCGCACCTCGTACAGCACGCCAAACATCCCGGCGCTGATGACCCTGCCGCTGGTGTTCGAAGAGCACAACGCCCTCGGCGGTGCCGCAGCCAAAAGCGCACGCCTGAATTACCTGCGCAATCTCTGGGTCAGCGCAGTGCGGGACCTGCCGGGCATCGAGGTGCTGACGCCGGATGATCCGCAACTGTATTGCGGGATCACCTCGCTGCGCTTCACTCGTCATGCCGATCAACAGGTCATGGTTGAGCGCCTGCTCAACGAGTTCAACCTGTTCACCGTGGTGCGCACCGGCGCCGCATGCGGGCCGTGCATCCGCGTTACACCGGGGCTGACCACCACGGCTGGCGAAATGGAGCAACTGGTAGGGGCGCTGAACCAGCTGCGCTAGAACGGCACAGCGGAATTTTTTTCGTAGCCTTCAAGGCCAAGCTGCGACGATACGGCGAAGGTGTCGATGCCGAGCGTCTGGCAGGCGAAGGCACCGTCGTCGAGATCCGTGCCGGCGATCGGCTGCAACACCAACCGCAAGGCTTCCTCGGCGGGCACTTCACAGTCGCAGCAGCCGGGCAGGTGCAAGGTGCCGGCCCAGGCTTCGTGGTGAGCCTGGGCGCTTTTGTCGTCGCTGGGGATGTATACGTTCAGGGAAAGGCAAGATGTGCCAAGCGCCGGGCGATCCGGGTAGATGCTGGTGAAACGGACGATGCCCTGGCTGTCGGTCAATTGGCTGCCGCAGAGGCTGGTGTGGCTATCGACACGCTGCCGAATGCGCACCAGCGCGCCGGTAACCGGCTCGCCGGTCATCACATCGACCAGCAACAGACGCAGGATCAGCGGCAGGCCTTCGACCCCCTTGCTGATATTGCGCACCTGGGGTTCGGCTGCTCGGCCATCGGGGCGGCCATGGGTGGCCAGCTTCGGTTGATAAAGGGATTGTGGCGTAAGGGTCAGAGACTGAAGGTCGTCCATGAGGCGTTCTCTCTTCCATAAGATGAACGCAGGTTAACCCCGTGAAACAGCCAGCGTGCGGTAACTATGTATCGCGGCATGTACCGGCGGTTGTTTCAGCGCAAAAAAAAGGTGCGCCGACCAAGCGCACCATAAAGCCGTAAAGCACACAACGAAGTGTCGGGTAACGATCAGTCCAGCAGCGCCAGAGCTTCGGCGGTGCATTCCTGAATGCGGGCCCAGTCGCCGTTCTTGATCCACTCCGGATCAAGCATCCAGCTACCGCCCACGCACATGACGTTTTTCAGCGCCATGTAGCTCTTGATATTGGCCGGGCCGACGCCGCCAGTCGGGCAGAATTTCACTTCGCCAAACGGACCGCCAAGGGCCTTGATTGCCGCTACGCCACCGCTGACTTCCGCCGGGAACAGCTTGAAGCGGCGATACCCCAGGCCGTAGCCTTCCATGATCCCCGAGGCGTTGCTGATGCCCGGCAACAGCGGGATCGGGCTGTCGACACTGGCTTCGAGCAGGTCGCGGGTGATGCCCGGGGTGACGATGAATTGCGAGCCTGCCGCTTCCGCCGCCGCGAGCATGTTGCGGTCGAGCACGGTGCCAGCACCGGTCATCAGTTCCGGGCGCTGTTCGCGCAGGATCTGGATCGCTTTGAGGCCGAACTGCGAACGCAGGGTCACTTCCAGCGCGGTCAGGCCACCGGCGGCGAGGGCGTCGGCCAGCGGCAGCACGTCCTGTTCGCGGGCGATGGTGATCACCGGCAGGATCCGCGCCTTGGCGCAGAGACTGTCGATCAGGGCAACTTTGTCCGCCATGGAAACGGTCGGGGATGGGGTTGTCATAGCGGCTGTTCCTTGGCTCATGGGCACCAGTAAATCTCTAACGTAGGTTGCAGAAACGCGCGCACCGGCATGGCCGCGACGTCATCGGATGCCAGCGCGGCATTCAGGGTGGTCAGTTTCGATTGACCGGAAATCGACAGAATCTTGTGTTTGGCCGAAGCCAGCAGCGCACGGCTCATGGTCAGGCGCTGACGCGGCACGCTTGGCGCCAGCATCGGCCAGCAACGGCGCATGCCATCGGCTTGCAGGGCTTCGGCGAGGTTCGGGCTGTCGGGGAACAGCGACGCGGTGTGACCGTCATCGCCCATGCCCAGCACCAGTACGTCGATCGGCGGCAGCTCGGCGAGCAGACGGTCGGCCTGTTCCGCAGCCTGCTCGACATTCGCCGCAGCGCTGTAGAGGCTGAGGAACTGCGCCTTGGCTGCCGGGCCTTTGAGCAAATACTGCTTGAGCAGACCGGCATTGCTGTCGGCGTGTTCGACCGGCACCCAACGTTCGTCGGCCAGGGTCACAACGACTTTCGACCAGTCCAGTTCCTGTTTGGCCAGATGCTGGAAAAACGCCACCGGGCTGCGCCCGCCGGACACCACCAGCACCGCGTTGCTGCGAGCCGCAATGGCCTCGCTCAATTGCTGGGCAACGTTCAGTGCCAGGCCTTCGGCCAGCAACACCGGGCTGTTGAATTCGCGGGCAGTCACGCCCGTCGGCAGTTGCACATCAGATATCGCCATACCACGACCTCCCGTCCCGCGTGATCAATGCAATGGAACTCATCGGCCCCCACGACCCGGCCGCATACGGCTTGGGCGCGTCACCGGATTTTTTCCACCCAGCGATCAACTGGTCACACCACTTCCACGCGGCTTCGATTTCATCTTTACGGACAAACAGGTTCTGATTGCCGTTCATCACTTCCAGCAACAACCGCTCGTAGGCATCGGGGATTCGCGCGCTACGCCAAGTGTCGGAGAAATTCAGTTGCAGCGGCCCGCTGCGCAGTTGCATGCCCTTGTCCAGGCCCTGCTCTTTGGTCATCACCCGCAAGGAAATGCCTTCGTCCGGTTGCAGGCGGATGATCAGTTTGTTGCTGATCTGCAGGCGCTGCTCCGGGGCGAAGATGTAGTGCGACGGCTCCTTGAAATGGATGACGATCTGCGACAGCTTTTGCGGCATGCGCTTGCCGGTGCGCAAATAGAACGGCACGCCGGCCCAGCGCCAGTTGCGGATGTCGGCACGCAGGGCGACGAAGGTTTCAGTGTCGCTCTGGGTGTTGGAATTCGGTTCTTCGAGGTAACCCGGGACGGATTTCCCCTCGCTGTGGCCAGCGATGTACTGGCCGCGCACCACTTGTGTAGTCAGGCCTTCCGGGCTGATCGGCGCCAGCGCCTTCAGCACCTTTACTTTCTCGTCACGGATGCTGTCGGCGGACAGGTCGGCCGGCGGGTCCATGGCAATCAGGCAGAGCAGTTGCAGCAGGTGATTCTGGATCATGTCGCGCAGCTGTCCGGCCTTGTCGAAATAGCCCCAGCGGCCTTCGATGCCGACCTTCTCGGCCACGGTGATTTCCACGTGGGAGATGTAATTCTGGTTCCATTGGGTTTCGAACAGGCTGTTGGCGAACCGCAGGGCGATCAGGTTTTGAACGGTTTCCTTCCCTAGATAATGGTCGATGCGGTACGTGCGGTCTTCCGGAAAGAACTGCGCCACCGCATCGTTGACCTTGCGCGACGATTCCAGGTCAGAGCCGATCGGCTTTTCCAGGACCACGCGGGTGTTCTCGGCCAGACCGACTTTTTCCAGGTTCTCGCAGATCGCGCCGTACACCGCCGCCGGCGTGGCGAAGTAGGCGATCATGCGCTGACTGTTGCCGGCCAGTTCCGCCAGCGCCACGTAGTCTTCGGCCTTGAGGAAGTCGACGTGCAGGTAGGTCAGGCGCGCGAGAAAGCGCTCGGCCACGGTTTCGTTCAGCTCTTTGCCGACGTAACGGCGCAATTCGGCGGCGATGAACGCCATGTGCTGCTGCTCGCTGCCGGGCTCACGGGCCAGCGCGATGATGCGCGTGTCCTCGTGCAGCAGGTCGGCACCGTCAAGGTGATAAAGGGCAGGAAACAGCTTGCGCAGGGCCAGATCGCCCAGCGCGCCGAACAAGGCAAAGGTGCACGGTTCAACCGTAATGGAAGGCATGATGTTTGTTCTTTTATCAAGTTAAGCTACAAATACCTTTTTTCAAGGCATCACTCAAGGGAAAATGTAGTAATAACCACAACATTTTCCCACAATGCACAATCCGAGTGGTGGTCGCCCGGACGCATCAGTAGGATAGGCCACCGTCCCGGGCCATATCAAAGGCCCAATTTGCATAGCCCGACGCAACTCTGCGTTGGTGAATCAGGAATTCCATATGGACCGCGTGCGAAATTTACTGGAACAGATCCAGAGTCGCCTTGAAGAGCTGAACAAGGCTGAACGCAAGGTCGCCGAGGTGATCCTGCTCAATCCGCAGCAGGCCACCCGCTTCAGCATCGCCGCCCTCGCCCAGGCCGCCTCGGTGAGCGAACCGACGGTCAACCGTTTCTGCCGTTCGTTCGGCGTCAGCGGTTATCCCGAACTCAAGCTGCAATTGGCCCAGAGCCTGGCCAGTGGCGCGGCGTATGTCAGCCGCGCGGTCGAGGCTGACGACAATCCCGAAGCCTACACACAGAAGATTTTCGGCAGCGCCATCGCCTCGCTGGACAGCGCTTGTCAGGCGCTGGACCCGAACCTGATCAGCCGCGCCGTCGACCTGTTGATCCAGGCCCGGCAGATACACTTTTTCGGCCTCGGTGCTTCGGCCCCGGTGGCGCTGGATGCGCAGCACAAGTTCTTCCGCTTCAACCTCGCGGTCACTGCGCATGCCGACGTGCTGATGCAGCGGATGATTGCCTCGGTGGCGCACACCGGTGAGCTGTTCGTGATCATTTCCTACACCGGGCGTACGCGCGAACTGGTGGAAGTGGCGCGGATCGCCCGGGAGAACGGCGCGTCCGTGCTGGGCCTGACGGCGGAGAATTCGCCGCTGGCCAAGGCCAGTACGCTGAGCCTGAACATTCCGCTGCCGGAAGACACCGACATCTATATGCCGATGACCTCGCGGATCATTCAGTTGACCGTGCTGGATGTGTTGGCGACCGGGATGACCTTGCGTCGCGGGGTGGATTTCCAGCCGCATTTGCGCAAGATCAAAGAGAGCCTGAATGCGAGCCGGTATCCGGTTGGGGATGAGTTCAACTGAAGATCAAAAGCCCCTCACCCCAGCCCTCTCCCGGAGGGAGAGGGGGCCGATCGAGGTGTCTTGCGCTATACATCGACCTGAATGACCGAGTCGATTATGGATTCAGCACTGCACTTTCACGTCGGCGTAACTCTTCAGCATCCCGCAATCAGTCCCCTCTCCCTCCGGGAGAGGGCTAGGGTGAGGGGCTACGATGTGACTGACACACTCAAGCCGCCGCCCACGCCTGCAAACTCAAATGCGCCTTCTCCCCCGGCGCCAGATGCAGACTGTCCGTCCCGCCCGCCGCCGCTTCCACACAGACAAACTCGGAAATCTCATCCCACGTCACGCCCAACAACGGCCGTGCCCCGGGATGCCAGACCACCGTGTCCGCGCTGTCGCCGGTATCAATGCACAACTCACGCTGCCAGGCGTGATCTTTCAGCTGCAATTCGCCGTCGTGCTGGAACACCCGCTGACACCCGCCATCCACCCGCAACTCGCCTTCCTGCTGGCAAGACTGACGGTTCAACTGGTCATAACCCTGTGCGCCTTCGAGGCCAGACAGCGCTATCTCACCGACATCGCCAATACGCCAGTAAGCGTGCAAAGCCTGGCTCAACTGGCACGGCATGTCGTCCTGATGCTCGGTGCTCAGACGTAATTCCATGCGTTCGCCCAGATGCGCGTGCAGGTCGACCTGCCAATCGCACAGCTGCAATTGCCAGTGCAGGCGCACGCCATCCTCGGCGCTGCTGCTGTCGAGCAGTTTCCAGTCGAGCAGTCGCGCCCAACCATGGGATGGCCAGGCGTTTTCGCTCGGATGACGGCCATACCAGGGCCAGCACACCGGCACGCCACCGCGAATCGCGCCGACATGCGGCCACTTCGCCGCACACCACAACCACGGCTTCTGTCCACGCGGCTGAAAGTGCAGCAACTGCGCGCCCTGACGACTGAACACCGCCTGACACAGCGGATGATCGATCACCAGCACGTCGCGCATCTGATAGCGCTCCCAGGCGAACACCGGTCGCTCGCGCAGGGATTTGAAGAAGCGTTGCAGCGGATGCTCAGGCATTGGCTACGGTTCCGAATTCAACTTTCATGGGCGGCGCGAACCCTCCAAAAAAAAGCGGACAGCCTGGGCTGTCCGCAAAATGCGCACATAGAGAGGAGCTTATCGCAGACGCGTCAGAACGTTGACTGAATTTTCAGGCCAGCGACCAAAGCGTTATCGACTTCATCCACACCGCCCGGATGGGTGATGTATTGCAGGTTTGGACGCACGGTCAGCCAGTTGGTGACGTGGAAACCGTAGTTCAGCTCGTAGTTGTATTCGGTTTCACGAATCGGCGAGAACGCGGCGTTGTCGTAGTCGGACACACCGTTGGAAGCGTTCAGCAGTTCAGCGTTGCGCTTGACGTCCTTGTTGACGTGGATACGCGCCGCGCCGATACCGATGTCATCCTTCGGACGCGCGTCGAACGGGCCTTTGTAGACAAACATCACCGACTGGTAGTTGTCGATGAAGTTGGTGTCCTTGTCATGGAAGGTCGCGTTGGCAGCGATGTTCAGACCGCGAGTCGCGTCACCGTTGTGGCTGGTGAGTTGCTGTTGCGCGACGAACCAGTAGCCGTGTTTGCTGCTGTGCGACTTGTACTCGTCACCCGTGGTTGCCGCATCGAAACCGTTGACGTCTTCGCGAACGTCATCGGCATCGGCCGTGCTCTTGTAGTAACCGACGCGGTATTCGCCCGGCAGGCTGTTGACCTTCGGCGACCAGACCAATTCAACCGGCAGCACGGTACCCTTGGTGCCGCTGCCGCTGAGCTTGAAGCCGTTGCCGTGTTCCAGCTGCGACGGGTTCTGGTTGTACGCACCGATTTGCGCATAGAGCTCGTCGTTGATGTTGTACTTCACACGGATCGCGGCCTGGCTGACTGGCCAGTTGTACCAGATGTTGGTCGCCCAGTTACCCACTTGCGAACCGCAGAATGCGAGGTTCTGGAAGTCGCACGGGAAGGTGTTGAAGTCTTCGCCTTCGCCGAAGTAACCGGCCTTGACGTCGAGCTTGTTGTCGAAGAACTGGTGCTGAATCCACAGTTGGGTCAGACGCACCATGTGGCCACGGCCGTAGACTTCCTGCGAGGAGCTGAGGGTGCCGGCACGCGGATCGCCAACGCGGTCGTTGGAGATGTTGTAGCCGTTACGGTTGGTCAGCTGGATCTTCGCTTGCGTGTTGTCCCAGCCCCACAGTTTCTGCAGGTCGAGGGCCACGCCGAGGCCGAACTGGTCGCTGTAGCGGCCGGTCTTGTCGTCGTCATAGCCGCCGTGCAGGTTGGCGCCCATCTCGCCAACGTAGTCGGCCTTGATGTCGATACCCTGCTCGATCAGCTTGGTGCGCTCGCCGCCCCAGTCGCCGGTCATCCATTTGGAGTCGGAGCTGAAGGCATCCGCCGCCATTGCATTACCGGCCAGCACCAGTGCAGCTGCCGCTGAAACCTGGCAGATCAACCGGGCATTGACGTGTTTCTTTTTCATCCCTACATCCTCGTCTTTATTGTTATTAACTGTTTTTATCTAACGCGGTTTACATAAATTGCGGTGCTCGACAGGCCGGGCACCGCGTGCTCCTTGTAGGAGTGAGCCTGCTCGCGATAGCGGTTTTACATTCAACATCTCTGTCGACTGATACACCGTCATCGCGAGCAGGCTCACTCCTACATTGTTTTTCAGCGCCCTTTGAATTGGGCGACGTTCGCAGACCGCGCATCGGTCTGTGGTTGACCGGCAGTGCCGAGGCGCTCGCCGGTATTGGCGTCGAACAACAACACTTTCGATGGATCGAATTGCAGCGTCAGGCTTTCGCCCACCTGCGGAGCCACGTCCGGTGCCAGTCGGCAGCAGACCTTGGTGTCATTCAGGTTGACGAACACCAGGGTGTCCGGCCCGGTCGGTTCCGTGACCTGCACTTCCGCGCGGATGCTTGGCAGGCCATTGCCCTCGCCGTTCGCCAGCACAATCTGCTCCGGGCGCAGGCCGAGGATCACTTCGCGGTCTTCAAGCCCGGCGTCCTGCATGCTCATCGGCAATTCACAACGCGCCTGACCGCTGTCGAGCAGCGCCAGCAGACGACCGTCCTTGCGCTGCAGACGCAGGGGGATGAAGTTCATCGGCGGCGAACCGATGAAGCTGGCGACGAACAGGTTCGCCGGGTCGTTATAGATGTCTTTCGGCGTGCCGAACTGCTGAATGATGCCGTCCTTCATCACCGCGACTTTGTCGCCCAGGGTCATCGCTTCGATCTGGTCGTGGGTCACGTAGACCGTGGTGGTTTTCAGGCGCTGGTGCATCAGTTTCATTTCGGTACGCATCTCGACGCGCAGCTTGGCGTCGAGGTTGGACAGCGGTTCGTCGAACAGGTAGATCTTCGGCCGCCGCGCCAGCGCACGACCCATCGCCACGCGCTGTTGCTGACCACCGGAGAGCTGGCCCGGCTTGCGATTGAGCAGGTGTTCGATCTGCAGCAGCTTGGCCACGCGGGCGACTTCTTCGTCGATCGCTGCCTGCGGCATCTTGCGGATTTTCAGGCCGAACTCGATGTTCTCGCGCACACTCATGGTCGGGTACAGCGCGTAGGACTGGAACACCATGGCGATGTCGCGATCCTTGGGGCTCATGCCGCTGACGTCCTGATCACCGATCATGATCGCGCCGCCAGTGATGGTTTCGAGGCCGGCGATGCAGTTCATCAAGGTCGATTTGCCGCAGCCCGACGGGCCGACGAGGATCAGGAATTCACCGTCCTTGATCGACAGTTCGATGTTTTTCAGGGTGTCCGGCAGGCCGGCCCCGTAGGTCTTGTTTACGTTGCGAAGTTCAAGCGTAGCCATGATTACCCCTTGACCGCGCCGGCCGTCAGCCCGCGCACGAAATACTTGCCTGCGACCACATAGACCAGCAGGGTCGGCAGGCCGGCGATCATCGCCGCTGCCATATCCACGTTGTATTCCTTGGCGCCGGTGCTGGTGTTGACCAGGTTGTTCAGCGCCACGGTGATCGGTTGCGAATCACCGCTGGAGAACACCACCCCGAACAGGAAGTCGTTCCAGATCTGGGTGAACTGCCAGATCAGGCAGACCATGATGATCGGCGTCGACATCGGCAGGATGATGCGGCGGAAAATCGTGAAGAACCCTGCGCCATCCAGACGCGCAGCCTTGACCAGCGCATCGGGAATGCTCACGTAGTAGTTGCGGAAGAACAGCGTGGTGAACGCCAGACCGTAAACCACATGGACAAACACCAGGCCGGTGGTGGTGCTCGCCAGGCCCATCTTGCCGAGGGTGAAAGAGGCCGGCAGCAGCACGGTCTGGAACGGCAGGAAGCAGCCGAACAGCAACAGACCGAAAAACAGTTGCGAACCCCGGAAGCGCCACATCGACAGCACGTAACCGTTCAACGCACCGATGGCGGTGGAGATGATTACGGCCGGTACGGTGATCTTGATCGAGTTCCAGAAGTAGCCATCAACCGTGGCCCAGGCCTTGACCCAACCGATGCCGCTGACCACGGTCGGCCAGCTCAGCAGGTTGCCGGTGCTGATATCTTCCGGGGTCTTGAAGCTGGTCAGCAACATGACCACCAGCGGCACCAGATAGAGAAACACCGCGAAGATCAGCACCGCGTAGATCGCGATACGGCTCAAGCTGATAGCGGGTTTGGCAGCAAGACTAGTCATTACGCTTGGTCCTCAGCTCGGAGTACAGGTAAGGCACGATGATCGCGAGGATCGCACCGAGCATCAGAATCGCACTGGCCGAGCCCATGCCCATCTGGCCGCGACTGAAGGTGAAGGAATACATGAACATCGCTGGCAGGTCGGAGGAATAACCCGGGCCACCGGCGGTCATTGCCGCCACGAGGTCGAAGCTCTTGATCGCGATGTGCGCAAGGATCATTACCGCACTGAAGAACACCGGACGCAGGCTTGGCAGCACGACTTTCCAGTAGATGCGCGGCATGCTCGCGCCGTCGATCTGCGCGGCACGGATGATCGATTGATCGACGCCACGCAGGCCGGCAAGGAACATCGCCATGATGAAGCCCGAGGCTTGCCACACAGCGGCGATCACCAGGCAATAAACCACGCGATCGGGGTCGATCAGCCAGTCCAGACGGAAGCCTTCCCAGCCCCAGTCACGCAACAATTTGTCCAGGCCCATGCCTGGGTTGAGCAGCCATTTCCACGCGGTACCGGTGACGATCATCGAGAGCGCCATCGGGTACAGGTAAATGGTGCGGATAAAACCTTCGCGACGGATCCGCTGGTCGAGGAACACCGCCAGCAACACGCCGATCACCAGGGTGATGCCGATGAACATGCCGCCGAACACGGCGAGGTTCTTGCTCGCCACCCACCAGCGATCGTTGTCGAACAACCGCGCGTATTGCGCCAGGCCGGCCCACTTGTAGTTGGGCAGGAAGGTCGACGTGGTGAACGACAGAATGAACGTCCACAGGATGTAGCCATAGAAGCCCACCAGCACGATGAACATGCTCGGCGCCAGCACCAGTTTCGGTAGCCAGCGCTGCAATGCATCGAACGGCGAGGCCTTGCTGAACACAGCAACAGAACTCATGGGGAAATCCACAATAAGGGTTTACGAAAGCATTCCCCTTGTAGGAGTGAGCCTGCTCGCGATTGCGGTGTGTCAGTCACTTATGTGGCATCT
>NZ_QETJ01000144.1:0-12693 GCF_003105095.1 Pseudomonas sp. NDM
CTGCTCGCGAAAGCGTCAATTCAGCCGACATCGCCCTTGACTGACCCACCGCTTTCGCGAGCAGGCTCGCTCCCACAGAGTGCTTTATTGCCTTGGCATCTGCTGGTCGGCGCTGACGACAGTGTCAGGCTGATGGGCTTTCACACCCAGGCCCAGGAAACCCCGGACAGCGAACTGCCGAGCCTCGAACACTGGCCCTATCTGGCGCCGGAGCAGCTGCAGCGCGATGGCGCCGGGTTCGATGAACGCAGCGAGGTGTATGCGCTGTCGGCAATCATCTACGAGGCCCTGGCCGGGCGCCCGCCGCTGACCGCCCGCGACGCCTCGCAATGGTTGCATGTGCATGCCGCCGTCGAGCCATTGTCGCCGGCGCAATACATCCCCGACCTGCCGCAAGGCATTTGTCATGTGCTGCTAAAAGGCCTGGCCAAGGAGCCGGAGGCGCGTTACCAGAGCATCGAATCGCTGGCCGCCGATCTGACCTGGTGCCTGCGCCAATGGCAGAAAAAAGGCCAGATCGAAGCGTTCCGCCTCGGTGCCTTCGATGCACGGGCGACGGCTACGCGCGACGATGTGCTGTTCGGCCGTGATGACGAGCGCAAGCAACTGCTCGAACAGATCCAGCGCGTGCGCAGCGATGGCATCGCCCGCGTGCTGCTGGTCGCCGGCGCGCCGGGGGCGGGCAAGTCGACGCTGATTCAGCAAGTGCTGCGCACACAAGCACCCGGTTACTGGGCCAGCGGCAAGGTTGAACTGCTGCAAAACGACCGACCCTTCGCGCCACTGGCGCAGATTTTTCAATCGCTGATCAGCCAAGTGTTGACCAAGCCCACGCTGGCCTTGCAGGCCCTCGGCGCGCAGCTGAGCGATACCCTCAAAGGCCGTGGCCGCTTGCTGGTGGACATGGCGCCGGACGCCGAATTGCTGATCGGTACCACCGCCGAATTACCGGACATGCCGGCCCGCCATGCCCTCGACCGAGTCAATCGGGCGCTGCTCGATGTCCTCGAGGTCTTTGCGCAACCGGGGCATCCGCTGCTGTTGTTCATCGATGACGTGCAGTGGGCGGACGACTCGACCCAAGCGTTTCTCAAAGCTTTCATCGCCCGGCCGACGCGGCATTTGTTGCTGATTCTGGCCTATCGCGAGGGCAAGCTACCGCAAGGTCCGGGCAGTTGGCGCGATGACCTGCGCGCCGCCCCGACATTGCCAGTCAGCGATCTTGCATTACGGCCGCTGTCGGCGCAGGCCGTCGCGCAATTGATGGCGATCGAACTCGATGCCGACGTCGATAACCTCGAGGCGCTGGCGCGCGTCGTGCATTTCAAGACCGCCGGCAATCCGTTGTTCGTCAGCCAGGTGGCACGGGCTCTGGTGGATGAGCGTCTGCTGCGTTTCGATGCAACGACGCGGCGCTGGGTGTGGGATCAGGCCGAGGTGAACGGCTATCGCTACGCCGACAATGTGGCCGAATTGATGGTGCACCGCTTGCAGCGTCTGCCGGTCAGTGCACGCGAAGTGCTGCGTACGGCGGGTTACGTCGGTGGGCGCTGTGAAGAAGCGCTGTTGCAGCGACTGCTGCCGGATGATCCAGCGCAATTGCTGCGTGATGTGAATTACCTGGTCAGCGCCGGGTTTCTCCTGCGCGAACCGGGCCAACTGGTGTTTCCCCACGACCGCGTACTCGAGGCGGCCGCTGCCTTGACGGCGCCAGCCGGGCGCGCCGTCGAACATGCGCGCATAGCCGCCGCCATGCTCGATCACTGCGGCGAGCAGCGGCAGGCGCGGGTCTTCGACATTGCCAGTCAGATTCAGCGCAGCGACGTCAACGCGCTGCAACCACCTCGGCGCGCCGATTTCATCCAGCTGTTGGTCGAAGCCGCCGAGCGCGCCCGCGCTAGCGCCGCGGTTGAGCAGGCCGTGGAATATCTGCGCAGCGCCGAATTTTTGCTCGGCGACAGCGGCTGGACGCAGCTCTACCCGCAAGCCTTCGCGGCGCGCTGGCTGGCGGCCGATTGCGCGATGTTGCTGGCGGATCTCCCCGGCGCGCAACAGCGCCTCGATGAATGCCTCAACCACGCCGAGACCACACTGGACCGAGCGAAAACCTATCGCCTGCGCGCCAGTCTGCGCACTTTGCACTCCGATTATCACGGGGCGATCAGCGAAGCGTTGAGCGGTCTTGCGTTGCTCGATATCGACCTGCAGCGACAACCCTCGAAAGCGCAACTGGGCGAAGCGTTCGAGCGGGTTCGGCAATTGGTCGGCGCGCGACGGATCGCTGATCTGACCGCATTGCCCAAGGCCAACGAGCCGCGAATCGAAGTGGCGATGGAGCTGCTGAGCACGCTGATCGCCTCATTCTTCGTGCAGGACGATATTGCCTTTCTGCACTTGGCGAAGATGGTCGAGCTGACGTTGCTGCATGGTACGACGCCGAGCAGCGGCTACGGTTTTGCCTGGTACGGCGTGATGATCGCCGACCGCTATGGCGAATATCTGGACGGTGCCGCTTTCGCCGAACTGGCGCTTGAACTCACTGATCTGCATGGCTACGAAGCGGGACGCACCGGCACCTTGGTGGCGCTGGATCAGGTCAGCCCGTGGACCAAACCGATGGCCCACGCCCGGCAGAAGGCTTTCGCCGCGTTCGAATGCGGTCAGGCGGGCGGCGATCTCGGCATGTCGTGTTACGCCTGCAACCATATCGGCTCGGATTTGCTGTTCATGGGCGAACCGCTGCAAAACGTGTTGAACGAACTGGACGTCGGCCTGAGCTGGGTGCGGCAGTTTCACTACATCGACATCGAACGCATTCTGCTGGCGCAACAGGCGTTTGCCAGTGACCTGCGCAATGGGCCTGAGCCTCGTTCGATCGCAGAGCTTGATGCGTTGGAGCATGACCGCTTCGGCCCGCTGGATCGCGGTCGCGTTTCGCAGCCGACACTGTTCTGGAAAGGGTTGTACTCGGGCATGTCGGCGTTCTATTTCGGTGAAGTGCGCTACGCGCTGCGCCGTTTCGAAGACGCCGAGGCGTTGACCTGGTCGCTGCCGGCGCACATCGATCTGGCCCATTACTACCTGTTCTACAGCCTGGCGCTGGCCAGTCCCGATGCGCCGGGCTCTGCCGCGGAAAAATTGCAGAAACTGCAGCAGCAACGTCAGCGTTTCCTGTCTTGGGTGGAGCTCAATCCTTCGACCTTCAGCAACAAACTGCTGCTGGTCGAAGGCGCAATGGCCCGTGTGCGCGGGGAAGGGCTGGTCGCCATTCGCTGCTTCGACCAGGCGCAAATCGCCGCGGCCGCGGCCGGGTTCATCCATGAACAAGCGCTGGCCCATGAGCAATTGGCTGAAGTTTGCCTGGCAAACGGTCTGGTCTCGGGAACGCATCATCACCTGCGCGTCGCCCGCGATTGTTATGTCCAGTGGGGCGCGCAGGCCAAGGCGCGTCAGCTCGAAGCCGCGCATCCGTTTCTGGCTCGCGAGTATTCGCTGGAAACCGTAGCGCCGGTGACGCGGGTGCGCCTTGATCTGGAAGTCGGCATCGAAGCGGCGCGCGCGGTCTCGCAAGAAGTGCTGCTCGATCGGCTGGTGGAAACCTTGATGAATCACTTGATGATTCAGGCCGGAGCCGATCGGGGTGCGCTGTTGTTGGTCGCTGACGGTGAGTTGCAACTGGCCGCTGCCGCGCACGTCGAGGCGGGTAACGTGCGGGTCAGCCAGGACAACCAGCGCCCGTTTGAGCAGATCGCCCCGGTTTCAGTGCTCAATTCGACCATGCGTACGCGCACGCCGATGGTGCTCGACGATGCCCGCGCCGACTGCCCGCAAGCCTACAGCGCTGATCTGCAGCAACGGCAGGCGCGCTCGATGATGTGCCTGCCGTTGCTCAAACAAGGCGCGTTGATTGGTCTGGTTTATCTGGAAAACAGCCTGGTTCCGAAGCTGTTCAGCGCCGAACGCCTGACGATGCTGGAAATCCTTGCCTCGCAGGCGGCGGTGTCGTTGCAGACCGCGCGGTTGTACGCGCAACTGGTCGAAGACAACCGACTGCGGGCGCAGATGGAGGCTGACTTGCGCAGCTCGCGGGCGGAACTGGCGCGTAACGCGCACCTGAAAATGATGGGCGAGCTGTCGGCCTCGATCGCCCACGAAATCAGCCAGCCATTGCTGGGAATCTCATCGAACGCCTCGGCCAGTCTGCGCTGGCTCAAGCGCGACACACCGGATCTCGACGAAGCGATTCAGGGCCTGGAGGACATCCGCGCCGACAGCGCCCGGGCCACCGAGATTGTCCAGGCCTTGCGCGCCTTGGCCAAACAGGCGCCGCTGCAACGGCTGCCGCTTTCGATTGACGTGTTGATTGGCGAGGTAGTGCAACTGACGGCCAGTGATGTGCACAGTCGCAGGGTGAGCTTGCACACCCGGCTCAATGCTGCTGGCCCGGTGTTGGCGGATCGCGTGCAGATCCAGCAGGTAATCTACAACCTGATCACCAACGCACTGGAGGCGATGGCCGGGCAGGGTGTTGTGGATGGGCGGGTGGTTATCGAGTCGACGGTGGCCGATGGGCAGGTCTGTGTGTCTGTGCAGGACAATGGGCCGGGGATTGCCGAGCATCAGCGTGAGGAGATTTTCGACGCATTTTTCACCACCAAAGGCAGTGGCATGGGCATGGGCCTGGCGATTTGCCGAACGGTGATCGGCGCCCATGGCGGGACGTTGCGCGTGGAGGACAGCGAAGAGGGCGCGCGAATCTGTTTCAGACTGCCGCTGGCGCCGGACGCCAGGATCAAAAGCCCCTCACCCTAGCTCTCTCCCGGAGGGAGAGGGGATGACCGTGGTGTTTGGTCGAGGTATGCCGACCTGGGATATCTAGCCGAACCCCGGTGTTGGAAAGCCCACAAATCGGCTCCCTCTCCCTGGGGAGAGGGCTGGGGTGAGGGGTGGATTCACCGCGGGACCTACGTCGACCGCCAGCGCTCTATCACAAAAAAAAGCCGCGAAAATCGCGGCCAAAAGGGAGGAGTGAACAAAACTCTTTGGAATCCGACTCAAGGCCGCAGTTCCGTCAACCGCGCGCCTATCGTCGAGTTCAGCAGCCCATCGCTAAGCCGCCAGACATCCGCCTCAACCACCGCCACCCGCGCCCGGCACATCGCCTGTCGCCAGACCTTCGGTGGCATTCCCACCATGCGTCCAAACGTGCGCGTGAAGTGCGAGTGATCGGAAAAACCGCATTCGTAAACAATGTCGGTAATCGCCATCGAGGTCAGCAGCAAGCCCTTGGCCTTGTCGATCTTCATCTTCAGCATCCATTCCTGCGGCGAGCAGCCAGTCACGATCTTGAACGCCCGGGAAAAATGACTGCGCGACAGGTTGCAGTGCTCGGCAATTTCGCTGACCCGCAGGCTGCGGCTCAGGTCGCGCAGCATGTAGGCCTTGGCGCGGCGTTCCTGCCAGCCGGACAGCGCGCCCAAGGGGCGCGCGAGGTGGCAGGGGTGGTCTGACTTCACCGATTGCGGGTTCATGGCGGCTCTCCTGATCGATGGGCAAAGTCTCGCCGCCAGCGACATTGAAAGTCCTTAAACAAACCTTAAAAGTTATGAAGCGCAGACCTCAGGCGTGAAACGGGTAATCGACATAACCACGCTGATCGCCGCCGAAGAAACTGCTCGGATCCGGTGTGTTCAGCTCAAGGCCATCGTGCAACCGACGTGGCAGGTCCGGGTTCGCCAGGAATGGCCGGCCAAAGGCAATGATGTCGGCGCGATCAGCGCTCAAGGCCTGTTCGGCGGAGTCGGCGTCGTAACCGCCAGCGAGGATCAGCACGCCGTTCCAGGTCTGGCGCAACTGGGCGATGATCGCGTCCCAGCGCGGGTCGAAGTTCTCGTCCTTGACCGTGCCGACCATGGCCGGCTCGACCAGGTGCAGGTAGGCCAGATTCCACTGATTGAGCGCTTCGACCAGATAACCGAAGGTCGCTTCAGGCGTGTCATCGCCCATGCCCATGAAGCGGCCCATTGGCGTCAGGCGCACGCCGACGCGTTCGGCACCGACTTCGTCAGCGACGGCGGCGACTACTTCCAGCAGAAAGCGCGCACGGTTTTCCACGCTGCCGCCATAGGCGTCGTTGCGCTGATTGCTGTTGCTGTTAAGGAATTGATCGAGGAGGTAACCGTTGCCGGCATGGATTTCCACGCCGTCCATGCCAGCGTTCAAGGCGTTACGCGCGGCGCGGCGATAGTCTTCGACGATGGCGGCGATTTCCGCTGTTTCGAGGGCGCGCGGTACCGGCACATCACCCCACACGCCATTGCCTTGTTCATCGACGATAAAGGTCTTGCCCGGCACAGGCAGTGCGCTCGGTGCCACCGGCAAACCGGCGTCAGGCTGGAAGCTCGGATGCGAGACCCGGCCGACATGCCACAGCTGCATGAAGATCAGGCCATGGGCCTCGTGCACCGCCGTGCTGACTTCCCGCCACGCCTGCACTTGTGCATCGGTGTAGATCCCCGGCGTCCACGCATAGCCCTGGCCCTGTTGGGAAATCTGCGTGGCCTCGGTGATGATCAGCGCGGCACTGGCACGTTGGCGGTAGTACTCGGCGTTCATCGCGGTCGGAACATCGCCCGGTTGACCGGCTCGCGAGCGCGTCAGGGGCGCCATCGCTACGCGGTGGGCAAGGGTGTAAGGGCCGAGGGCGATCGGTTGGAACAGGCGACGGGTCATGGGTAGCTCCGGATTTCGATGAGTAGGGTTCAAGCGCGGCAGCCAGGTGCCGCGTGCTGTGCAGCTAACTTAACCGGGGGTGGCCGGGCTGATAATCCGTGGCCGGCGCTACGCAGTTTTGCGCGCAGCGCAACGGCACCCGCACTCATCCATGACGAGCGCGGGCGTGATTCAGGCGGGTGGGGTCGAGCGGGTCAGCGGCAGGTTCAGCCAGCGCCGGCCCGTGGCATTGCTGACCGCGTTGCCGAGGGCGGCAGCCATTGGCCCTTGAACGATTTCGGCGGCGCCGAGGAAGGGTTCGCCCGGTTGATCAAGCAGGTGCACATCGACCTTTTGCGGCAATTGCGTAAAACGCAGAATCGGATAACCGCTCCAGTCGTAGCTGCGAATACCGCCGGCGTCGTAGGCGACTTTTTCGTAGAGCGTCCAGCTCGCCGACTGGACGATGCCGCCCTCGACCTGATTGCGCAGGCCATCAGGGCTGACAATCTGGCCGACGTCGACCGCCGTCACCACATGATCGACGCGGATCTCGCCGGTCTGCGGATGCACCCGCAGTTTCACCGCGAGGGCGCAGTAACCCATGATGTTCTTGTAGCGGGCGAAAGCAAAACCGATCCCCGCGCCGGGTTCACTGGCCTTGTGTGGCCAACCGATTTCGTCACGCACGCGCTCTATGACGGCACGGGCGCGCGGGTCGCTCAGATGCGTCAGGCGCAACGCCACCGGGTCGAGCCCGCTCTGGATCGCCAACTCATCGATACCCGCCTCGATGGCGAAGATATTGATGTGCGCGCCGAGCGAACGCATGGCCGAGGTGCGGAAGGGCATCGTCGTGACGAAGTTCATGTTGATCCGCGTCGCGCCCAGTTCATACAGCGGCACCGCGTTGCGATCGCCGTCACCTTCGGGCTGGGCGATCGGCACCGAGGGCGCCGAGGTGAAGGGTTTGGCCAGCAAGCGTGCCGGCAGCAGGCGCCCGGCATTGACGATGCGTTCGTTGTGCGGCGTGGTCCACAGCTCGTAGTTCCAGTCCTGCAAACGGCCCTGACTGAGGCCAGCGTCGACCTCGGTGACCATCGCCGAACTGTACGGCTCCCAGAGATTTTCCTGCTCGCGCATCCATTGCACGCGCACCGGCGTGCCCGGCAAACGCATGGCGATCAATGCCGCATCGGCGGCGGCATCATCGGCGCCGTTATGGCCATAGCAGCCCGAGCCCTCGGTATGAATGCAGCGCACACGCTCCGGCGGCAAACGAAGCATTTCGGCGATGCCGGCGCGCAGCGGATAGACGCCCTGGGTGTGAGTCCAGACCGTGAGCAGGCCATCGTTGAACCAGGCCACCGCGCAGGACGGGCCGATCGAGCCATGCATCAGATACTGCTTGGTCACTCGCGCCTTGAAGCGTGTCTCGCTTGCGCCGCCGGGATTGCCGTTGTTGCTGATCGGGTAGCGCTTGGAGGGCAATTGCTTGAGCAAATCGTGAATCCCGGCGGCTTCTGGAATCGCCTCGCCGCCGCTCCACTTGGCGCTCTCCATGCCGCTGCGCATGGCCTTGATCGCTTGCCATTCATCACGGGCGACCACGGCTAGATAGTTGCCGTCGCGGATCACTTTGACCACGCCGCTGAGCGCTTCAATCGATGCCGTATCGAATGCCTGCAGCGTGCAGCCGGGGCGCGGCGGGCGAATCACTCGCGCGTGCAGCATGCCCGGCAGGCGCATGTCCTGCACGAACGCCGCGCCGCCGCTGACCTTGGCCGGAATGTCCAGACGCGGCAGGTTGTGCCCGATCAGCTTGAAGTCGGCCGCCGCCATCGCCGGTGATTGCGCCTTGGCGTATTGGTGCACATCGACATGCCTGACCGCGTCGGCGTACGCCATGCGTTGCCCGCTCGGGCCTTCGATAATGCCGTCGCGAGTGCTCAGTTGCGCAGCGTCGACTTGCCAACTGCGCGCGGCGGCATCGACGAGCATTTCGCGCACCTGCGCAGCGGCGTTGTACAGCGCGGTGCCGCTGTCGAAAATGCTGTGGCTGCCGGCGGTGTAGCCTTCGTTGGGCGTCAGTGCGGTGTCGGCGGTGAGCAAATTGACGGCGCTGGCCGGTACCTGCAAACGCTCGGCGGCGATTTGCAGCAATGCGGTTTTCACCCCGGTGCCCAGTTCGACTTTGCCGGTGTACACGGTGATGCCGTCGGCGCCGATGCGAATCCACGCGTCGAGGTAAGGGTTGGTGCGCAGACTGCCGGGTAGATCGGGGGCCAGCACCACGGTGCCGAGGGTGTCGACTTCGGTGTCGGCCAAGGCCCGCCGCGCTACCGGCATCAGGGTGAAGGCCATCAACAGCGCGCCGCCGCGCAGGAACGCCCGGCGGCTGGGGTTCAAGCCATTTGCTTCGCTCATGTCAGGCTCCCGTCGTGTCCGGCCACCTGTTTGATCGCCTCGATGATGCGCAAGTGCGTGCCGCAACGGCACAGATTGCCGGCCATGTGCTCACGAATGGTTTGCTCGTCCGGGTGCGGATCGCGTTCAAGCAACGACTGCGCGCGCATCAGCATGCCGGCGATGCAGTAACCGCATTGCGCCGCCTGCTTGTCGATGAACGCTGCTTGCAGCGGGCCGGGTTTCTCGGCACTGCCGAGGCTTTCCACGGTGCGGATCTTTTTCCCTTCAAGGCCGGCGCATGGCGTCAGGCAGGCGAACACCGGCTTATCGTCGACGATTACCGTGCACGCGCCACACTGGCCCAGGCCGCAGCCGTATTTGGCGCCGTTGAGGTTCAAGTGATTGCGCAATGCGTACAGCAGCGGCATGTCCGGTTCCAGCTCCAGCGCTTGGGCGGCTCCATTGACGGTGAGAGTGATCTGGCTCATTTCGTCTCCTGACGTAACGCTTCAATAGTGGACGAGAGGTCGGCCCAAGGTTGGTCGGGTCTGGCTTGTTCGCGCAGGTACGCGGCGAGTGCACCGAGCTGGGCGTTGTCGAGGCTGGCGGCGAACGGCGGCATCACCGGGCCGGGTGCGCCGGGAATGGCGGGCACGCCTTCAAGCACGGTCTTGAGAAAGTTGCGCGAACTGGCCGCTTGCAGGGCCGAGGTGTTTTGCAGACCGGGGCGTCCGTCGATTTCACGCATCGGTGCGGCGGGTGCGTGACATCCGGCGCAGGCGCTGCTGAAGAGCAGGGCGCCGCTGCTGTGATCCGCTGGACTGCTCGGCTGCTTTTTCGGCGTGGTTTCGGTCACTGCGTGGGGGCTCTGCAGACTTAACAGGTAGTCGGCGATCGCCTCGGCTTCACTGGCCGGCAAGCGCGCCAGACTCAGGCTGACCGGACGCATCGGCCCGGCGGGCGTGCCGTGGCCATCGACGACGTCGGCGCGCAGATAGCCGACCAATTGCTCGCGATTCCATGGATTGGCGCGTTGGCCGAGGCCGACCAGCGCCGGGGCCTCCCAGCCATCGACGCTGCCGCCCTGCAGATATTCCGAGGATTTCTCCGCGCCGATCAGGTTCAGCTGCGAATGGCAGCCGGCGCAGTGGCCCGGGCCGTCGACCAGGTAGCGTCCGCGATTCCATGCCGCGCTGTGTTCGGCCAGTGGCGTCAAAGGCTCGCCATGCAGAAACAGCAGGTTCCAGAACGACACCAGCGGGCGGATGTTCATCGGGAAGTTCATCTGGTTCTGCCTGGCGGGGGCGTGTACGGCGGGGCCGCTCATCAGGTAGGCGTAGGCATCGGCGATGTCCGCTGCGCTCATGCGCCGGTAGTGCACATAGGGAAAGGCCGGGTAGAGAAAGTGGCCGTCGCGGGCAATGCCTTTGCGCATCGCCCGTTCAAATGCCGGCAAAGACCACTGGCCGATGCCGGTCTGCGCATCCGGGGTGATGTTGGTGCTGTACAGGGTGCCGAACGGCGTCACCAGCGGCAGCCCGCCGGCCAGGTATTCGCCGCCGGGGCGGGTATGGCAGACCGCGCAGTCGCCGGCCTCGACCACCCGCGCGCCGCGTTGCAACTGCGCGCTATCGAATGACGTGGGGCGTTTGATCGGTGCGATCGCCGGGCGCCACATCAGTGCGACGGCGACGCTCAGGCCGATCACCGCGAGCACAGCCACGCTGATCCACAGGGTTCTGGATTTGAGTAGTTGGCTGTTCATGGTTGGCAGAAAAACGCGGCGGGCAGTGGCAGGACGAGTGAAGTGCGGGTCATGGAAACGCTCCTTGTAGCAGCCGGGGAAGGGCGCCGATGCGGACGTCTGCGCCAGGGCCAAAGCGTAGAGAAGACGCTTGCGGCAGAGAATCACCGGCCCGCGCAACAGCGCGTTGCGCCAGAAGCAACGTTGCGCTCGACGCATCAGTGCGTTGCCCCTGGTACGGATTCTCGCCGCCGCCGGGTGACCGTAGCCTTGGCACCACTTTCCCGAACTCAACGAGGTGTCACCATGCTTACGGGCAACCCTGCCGTTGCGGCCCCGGCCGAACAGCCTGCTTCACTCTCCGGCCTGATGGTCGCGTTTCTGGCCTTCTGCTGCGGCGCGGTCGTCGCCAACCTGTATTACGCGCAACCCATCGTCGAACTGATCGCGCCGCAGATCGGCCTGTCCAGCGCCAATGCCAGCCTGATCGTCTCGCTGACCCAATTCGGTTATGCGCTGGGTTTGTTGCTGCTGGTGCCGCTGGCCGACCTGATGGAGAACCGCCGTCTGGTAGTCGGTTTCACCCTCGCTGCCAGCGTGACGCTGCTGTGCGCTGGCCTGACCCATTCGCCGTCGCTGTTTCTGATCTTGTCCTTGCTGATCGGCCTGACCTCAGTCGCCGTGCAGATTCTTGTGCCGCTGGCCGCGCATCTGGCCCCGGAAGCCAGTCGTGGGCGCGTGGTCGGCAATATCATGAGCGGCTTGCTGCTGGGGATTTTGCTGTCGCGTCCGCTCTCGAGTCTGTTGGTCGAAGTGTTCGGCTGGCGCGGGGTGTTTTACAGCGCGGCGGCACTGATGGCGGTGATCGCGTTGATTACCGCTGTGGCATTGCCGCGTCGGGTGCCGACGCACAAAGCCACTTACGTCGCGTTGATTGGTTCGGTGTTTGCCCTGGCTCGGCGCTTTCCGGTGTTGCGTCAGCGTTCGCTGTATCAAGGCTTGCTGTTCGCCAGTTTCAGCCTGTTCTGGACCCTCGCGCCGATCGAGCTGATGCGTCATCACGGTTTCAGCCAGGCACAAGTGGCGATCTTTGCGCTGGTCGGAGCGGTGGGTGCGATTGCCGCGCCGATTGCCGGACGTCTGGCCGATGCCGGGCACGGTCGTCGCGGTACCCTGGTGGCGTTGCTGCTGGCACCGTTGTCTCTGTTGATCGCCGCGCTGCCGGGCAGTGGTTATGTGTGGCTGGTGGTGTGTGCGGTGCTGCTGGACTTTGCCGTACAACTGAACATGGTGCTCGGCCAGCGCGAGGTCTACGCCCTCGACCCGCACAGCCGCGCCCGTCTCAATGCGGTGTACATGACCAGCATCTTCGTCGGCGGCGCTCTCGGCTCACTGGTCGCCAGCCCGCTGTACGAACACTTCGGCTGGAACCTCTCGGCCATAGCCGTGGCGGTGCTGCCGGCACTGGCGCTGGCGTTGTTCCTGGGTCAGAAAGCTGACCGCAGATGAATTTCAAAACAACACAAAACCCATGTAGGAGTGAGCCTGCTCGCGATGGCGGAGTGTCAGCCAATACACATGGCACTGAGAGGCCGCTATCGCGAGCAGGCTCGCTCCCACAGGGTTTTCGGTACACCGCGTGATCCCTGACCCACCCCAAAACCATTGTAGGAGTGAGCCTGCTCGCGATGGCGGAGTGTCAGTCAATACAGATGGCACTGAGAGACCGCTATCGCGAGCAGGCTCGCTCCCACAGGGATTGCGCGACACGGCCTGATCCCTGACCCACTACAAAACCCGTGTAGGAGTGAGCCTGCTCGCGATAGCGG
>NZ_QETJ01000145.1:0-12541 GCF_003105095.1 Pseudomonas sp. NDM
GGTGTGTCAGTCGACAATTTTTTAACGGACACACCGCTATCGCGAGCAGGCTCACTCCTGCAGGGGATTGCGGTTTACAGTTGAATTTTCGCCAGCATGGAATACGGGAACAAGGCATGACCAGCTTCTACGACGCACGCGGCAATATCTACGCCGTGGTTTCGCCCCAAGCCTTGCGCGAGGCCGGGATTGCTTTGCCGGCCAGCGCCGCCGAATGCGCCACGTCTCGGCAGCAGTGGAGCAAAGCCGCCATCGCCCTGTGCTGCCATTGGCCCGACGGCCAGCGCCCGGCCAACAGCAAACCGCACCGCAGCGATGGTCTGCTGATCGGCCCGTTTCAGAGGTCTGCACCGTTCGATGTGCTGATTGTGAACACCGACGGCAGCCTCGCCGAACGCAGTGGCAACGGCCTGACGATTTTTTCTCAGGCGCTGACCGAGCAAGGCCTGATGCCGGCGCAGGGTGCAGTGTTGCGCGTTCATCATGACAAGGGTGAGGCGCTGGAAACCTCGGTGAAACCGGCCGCGGTCGAAGGCGTGCGCGGCTTCTGGCTTGATCTCGGTCAGCCCGGATTCGGCGCGCAAGCCGTGGGGGCGCAGTCAGTTGAGAGCGTTCACTTCAATCACCGTGACGTCAGTCATGTCCGGCCCCTGGCACAACTCGATCCCGACTGGACCCACAGCCAGTTCGTGCGCATCGGCAATCCGCACTGCGTAACGCTGCTCAGCGATGCGGCCGCGTTGCCGGGCAACCAACAGATGCGTGAATCGCCCCTGAACGAACGGCTGACCGCAATTGCCTATGCCATGCCCACCGGTGCCGGCAATCCCTGCCCGGCGGGCGTCAATCTGCAATGGGCTGCGCTGGCGTCACCGCAGCAAATCCTTGCCCGGGTGTTCGAGCGCGGCGAGGGGCCGACCGCGTCATCCGGCACCAGTGCCAGCGCAGTGGCTTGTGCGGCGTGGCGGGTGGGTTGGGTCGAGGCGGGGGAAGTGCAAGTGATCATGCCTGGCGGCACTGCACCGGTTTTGCTTGAGGTTTCAGAAGGGGAGTTGCTGCGCGTCAGATTGTTTGGCACGGCGCGGTTGATCGCTTGATTCGGCCACTAGCGATGCTCTTGTAGGAGTGAGCCTGCTCGCGATGGCGGTGTGTCAGCCACATTTCCATCGACTGAAAGAACGCTATCGCGAGCAGGCTCACTCCTACAGGGTTTGTGGCAAATGGAATATTTGCATTTGACTCAGCGCAATTCTCAGCTGAACTCCACCACCGGCATCTGCCGTTTCATCAACACCTTGCCGTCACGAATCGAATACAGCGGCAGACCCTGGCTGCGGATCACTTCGTAATCGCTGTCCGCCGACAGAATCAGTAGGTTCGCCGGGCGGCCCTGTTCCAGGCCGTAACGCTCGCCCAAGTGTATGGCTTTGGCGCTGTTGTCGGTGACCAGGTCCAGCGCGCTTTGCAGGTTGCGATAACCGAGCATGGGGCAGATGTGCAGACCCGCTTCAAGCACGCGCAGGATGTTGCCGTTGCCCAGCGGGTACCACGGGTCGACGATGGAATCCTGGCCGAAACACACGTTCATCCCGGCTTCGAGCAGTTCGTTGACGCGGGGGACGCCGCGGCGTTTCGGGAAATTGTCGAAACGTCCCTGCAGGTGGATGCTTTCAGTCGGGCAGGAAACAAAACTGATCCCGGAATGGCCGAGCAGGCGGAACAGTTTGGCGCAGTAGGCGTTGTCGTAAGAGCCCATCGCCGTGGTGTGGCTGGCGGTGACGCGGGCGCCCATGTCGCGGCTGCGCGCTTCTTCGGCGAGCACTTCAAGGAAGCGCGAATGCGGGTCGTCGGTCTCGTCGCAATGCACGTCGACCAGGCAACCGGTGCGCTCGGCCAGGTCCATCAGAAACTTCACCGAGCTGACGCCCTGATCGCGGGTGTATTCGAAATGCGGAATGCCCCCGACCACATCGGCACCCATGCGGATCGCTTCCTCCATCAGCTCGCGACCGTTGCGGAACGACTCGATGCCTTCCTGCGGGAACGCGACGATTTGCAGGTCGATCAGGTGGCGGCTTTCCTCGCGCACTTCGAGCATGGCTTTGAGCGCAGTGAGTTGCGGGTCAGTGACGTCGACGTGGGTGCGCACATGCTGGATGCCGTGGGCGGCCAGCGCCTGAATGGTCTTCTTGGCGCGGGTCTTGGTGTCTTCTTCGGTAATGGTGACTTTGCGCTCGCCCCAGCACTCGATGCCTTCGAACAGCGTGCCGCTCATGTTCCAGCGCGGCTCGCCGGCGGTAAGGGTGGCGTCGAGGTGAATGTGCGGCTCGACGAAGGGCGGCACCACCAGATTGCCGCCGGCATCGAGGTCATCCGGGCCGAGGGTCGGCGCTTCGGTCTGGCGGGCGATGCTGTGGATCAGGCCGTCTTCGAGGTGCAATTCGTGCAGGCCTTCCTGGTTGCGCAGGCGGGCGTTGATGATGTGCATCAGGCGAATCCTTTTTATAGGTCTTGTAGTGGTGCGCTGAGGCGACGGGCGCCGAGCACACCGGTGACGATGACATACGTTAGCGCGGCAGCGGCGATCCCTACCAGCGGCGCGACCCATGGCGAGCTGAACGCAGCGACGGTGCCCACCCCATAGGCCCCGAGTCCCGGCCAGTTGAACGCCGGCAACCGTGCGTCGGCCAGACGCGGATAGTGCCCGCGCCAGCGGTAGAAGAAGTCAGCCATGATCACCCCGCCAATCGGCGGAATCACCGTGCCGAGCAGGATCAGGTACGGCACCAGCATGTCATACATGCCGAGGAGGGCGAGCAGGGTGCCAATCACCGCACCGCCGAGGGTTACGGTTTTGCGCCGCCCGGTACGCAGCAGGTTGCAGCCGGCCACGGCGAAGTTGTAGATGGTGTTGTCCTGCGTGCTCCAGATGTTCAGCAAGAGCATGGCCATCGCGGCCATGGCGAAGCCCTGCAACAGCAGCACTTCAACCACGTCCGGCTGCTGATAGACGATCGCGCCGTATGCGCCGATCAGCACCATCAGGCCGTTACCGATGAAAAAACCGATCAGGCTGGCCAGCACCGCCACTTTTGCCGAACGCGAAAATCGCGTCCAGTTGGTGGCTTGCGTAGCGCCGCTGACGAAAGTGCCGAACACCAGGGTGATCGCTGTCGACCAGTCCAGCGAGCCCGTCGGTATCACGCTGAGCAATCCCTCGAAACCGCCGACCTTCACCGTTGCTACCCACATCGACAGCATCAGCAGCAACATCATCGCCGGCACCGCGATGTACGAGAGAATTTCCAGTCCGCGATAACCGATGTACGCCGTGGCGCAGAAGCCCAGACCGAACAACACCATCAGGCCGAGCACCGTGGCCTCATTCAGATCGAAGTATTTGCCGATCACCACCGCCGCCGTCGCCGTGCCCCAGGCGTACCAGCCGATCTGAGTGAAACCGAGGATCAGGTCGCTGAGCTTGCTGCCGACTTCGCCAAAACAGAACCGCCCCATCAGCACCGAATTGAGGCCGCTCTTGAAGGCGATGTAACCCAGGCCCGCGGCGTACAGACCGAGCAACAGGTTGCCGACAATGATCACCGCCATCATCTCGGCAAAACCGAACGCGACCCCCAGCTTGCCGCCGGCAAACATGGTCGCGGTGAAAAACGTGAAACCCAGTAACACCATCGCTGTAGAGGCCAGGCCTTTGCGCGCGTGCATCGGCACTTCACTGAGCGGGTAATCGTTGCCGGAGGCGTTCTGCGTCATGGGGCAGTCCTTGCTGGAAGGGGAAGACGCAGGAGGGTTGCAGCGGTCGTGCCAAGCGGCGCAAGTGACCGAATGTGGAGACGCGACTGAGGTTTTCAGCGCGAAAGCAGTGCACTGAATGCACCAGGAGCCCAATGTGGGAGCGAGCCTGTGATGTGCATGGCAGATGATTCAAACCTGGCGACGGACTCTTGTGGGAGCGAGCCTGCTCGCGAATACGGAGTGTCAGTCACCGAATAAATTGACTGGAACGACGCTTTCGCGAGCAGGCTCGCTCCCACAGGGGGGGAGATCTGTGCTTATTCGCCGCGATAAATGCACCCGCTGGTGCACGTCTCATGAATGCGGATCGCGCTGAGTTCCGGCAGCAACGGCTTCATCTCGTTCCAGATGAATTTGGCCAGCACTTCGCTGGTCGGGTTTTCCAGACCTGGAATGTCGTTCAGGTAGTTGTGGTCGAGGCGTTCGTACAGGGGCTTGAAAATCGCTTTGATCTCGGAGAAATCGCGAATCCAGCCAGTGTGCGGATCAAGGTCGCCGCTCAGGTGCAGCGCGACCTTGAACGAGTGACCGTGCAGGCGTCCGCACTTGTGGCCGTCGGGGACGTGGGGCAGGCGGTGGGCGGATTCGAAGGTAAACTCTTTGAAGATTTCCACGGTATTTTCGGCTCTGTTCAGATGGCGTTCGCCGCAGCGATTCGGGCAGGCGGCGAGTTTATCAGCTTGTCTTTGGCCGTGCTGACTAAAGGGTCAGCAAGCGGTCGGCGAGGCGACCGCTGGCCGTCAGTTCGAGGAATTCATCGCCCAGTCGGCGACTCTCGTCCATCGCCGCGTGCCAGTATTTCTGCCGGCTCGGCGCATCGCCCATGAAGCGTTTGAAGTCGTTGCGATCGGGCAGTTTGCCGTAGGGCAGGCGCGCCAGATATTCCTTCGACGGCGCGACCAGCACCACGTCCTGCAAACGCTGCACCGAGGCGCGGCGCCACGGCAGGGTCTTGTCGAACCAGCCGGGGATCACCCGATCGGTGAAGTGCGGATAAAGCACGATGCCGTCGCCGCTGTAGGGCAGGTCGAGGTGATAGTCGAGCAGGCCGCCGTCGCGAAACGTACCGGCACCGGCGCCGGGCAAGTCGCGCACGCCTTCCATGACCATCGGAATCGACCCCGAAGCGAGCAGGGCCTGACGCAGGTTGCCGGCATTGAGGGCAACGAAGCGCGAGGGGAAATCGGTCAAGGCATCGAGCGGCGGGGCGAGGCGCGGATCGTGGATGATCAGCCGTTCGAAGTGCCGCGACAGCCGGGCGCGCCCGCGCAGGTTGTCGGCAATCACCGAACCGAGCGCCAGACCGAGGCGCCCGCGATGGTCTTCGGCGAGGCGGCCCTGACTTTTCACCACCATGATGTTGAGGCGGTAATCGCGGTTTTCGAGGATGCTTGCGTCGCGGCCGTCGAGCAGGTCGTTGAGCATGCGCTGCGAGCTCTGACTGATCTCGGCCATGGTCACGCCTTTGTTGAAATTCTGCTCGGCGTACAGCTGACCGAGGCGGCGAATGCCTTCGGCGGCGTCCGGCAGGCAGGCGCTGGCGAAGCGCCAGGAACCCACCGAGGCGCCGATCAGCGAACGCTCGCGCGGCGCACTCGGCAGCCACTCGCCGAACAACGCCAGATCGAGCCCCTGAATCCCCAGCGCCTTCGGCCCACCGGCCGCACCGGGCAGGGTGCCGACGTCAGCGGCGTGCAAGCCCTGCGCACGAATGCGCGCCATGGCCCGCGGGCCGGCCTTGAGGGTGAGGGCGGGGAACTTGATGTGGATGGCGGTCATACCGGTCTCGATCGTTGGCAAGCTGCGAATTATAAGCCGATGTTGCGAACCCTTGTAGGAGTGAGCCTGCTCGCGATAGCGGTGCATCAGTGGCAGATGTGTTGGCTGACACACCGCTATCGCGAGCAGGCTCACTCCTGCAGAGTCTTGTTCCAGGCGGTGGATTGGTAATGAAAAGGGCACAATGATGGCCATTCAGTTTCAGTTAAGTTGACCCCGCTAAGGTGCCCACCGTATGCAACATATAAGAATTCGGAGACACCATGAAAACCCTGACTGCCCTGACCACTGCCTCGATCATCGGCCTCACTGCCAGCACCGCTCACGCGCGCGATCTCGGGCCTGACGAAGCGCTTCGTTTGCGCGACGCTGGTACTATCGTCTCCTTCGAGAAGCTCAACGCCATCGCGCTGGAAGAACACCCCGGTTCGGAAATCACCGAAACCGAGCTGGAAGAAGAGTACGGCAAGTTCATTTACCAGATCGAACTGCGCGACCCGAAAGGTGTGAAGTGGGATCTGGAGTTGAACGCGGTAGATGGTGAAGTGCTCAGGGATCATCAGGATACGTAATGAAGCTGAATATTCGCGCCACCCGCCTGACGGCGCTGGCGCTGGTGTTGTTCTGCACCACTGCCATGGCCCGCGACCTTGATCAGGACGAGGCACTGGCCCTGCGTCGCGATGGCGTGATCCTGCCGCTGGAGCAAGTGCTGCAGCAGGCCATGGATCGCTACCCCGGTGCCAAACTGCTGGAAGTCGAGCTGGAAGAAAAACACGACGTGTACATTTACGAAGTCGAATTGCTGACGGTCGAAGGCGTGGCGCGCGAGCTGCACTTGAAGGCCGATACCGGCGAGTTAGTCAAAGACAAGGAAGATTGATCGATGCGTTTGCTTCTGGTGGAAGACCACGTACCGCTGGCCGACGAATTGCTCGCTGGCCTTCAGCGCCAGGGCTACGCGGTGGATTGGCTGGCCGATGGCCGTGACGCGGTGTATCAGGGCAGCAGCGAGCCCTATGACCTGATCATCCTCGACCTCGGCCTGCCCGGCGTACCGGGGCTGGACGTGCTTGCGCAGTGGCGCGCGGCCGGTCTGGCGATACCGGTGCTGATCCTCACCGCGCGCGATTCCTGGGCCGAGCGCATCGAAGGCCTGAAGGCCGGCGCGGATGATTACCTGACCAAACCGTTTCACCCGGAAGAGCTGTTCCTGCGCATTCAGTCGCTGTTGCGCCGCTCCAAGGGCCAGTCCAACCAGCCCACCCTGCAAGCCGCGGGCCTGCATCTGGACGAGGGCCGCCAGTGCGTGGTTCGCGACGGCGCCGACATCCAGCTGACCGCCGCCGAATTCCGCCTGCTGCGCTATTTCATGCTGCACCCCGAACAAATCCTCTCGAAAAGCCACCTCGCCGAACACCTCTATGACGGTGAGACCGAGCGCGATTCCAACGTCCTCGAAGTCCACGTCAATCACCTGCGGCGCAAGCTCGGCAAAAGCGTCATCGAAACCCGTCGCGGTCAGGGATACCTGTTCGGCGGGCAAGCTTCATGAGATCAATCCAGCGCCGGTTGAGCCTGGGTTTGATCAGCGTGATGGTGATCGTCGGTCTGGTGCTGGCGCAAACCAGCCTGTGGTTATTCGAGGTCGGCTTGCAGCGGTACCTCGAAGCCGGCCTGCGCAATGACAGCGAAAGCCTGCTGGTGGCGCTGGTGCGCGGCCCGCAAGGGTTGCAGCTGGATGAGCGGCATCTGTCGCCGGCCTATCAGCGGCCATTTTCCGGGCATTACTTTCGCATCGACTTCTCTGACAGTCACTGGCGCTCGCGCTCGTTATGGGATCAGGATCTGCCCTTGCTCGACCACCCGGGGCTGCACAGTAACCTGCAACTGGGCCCCGGCGGGCAACGCCTGCTGATATTGCGTTCGGACTATCGGCGCCTGGGCCAGTCGATCTCGATCAGCGTCGCCCAGGATTACACGCCGGTCAGCGACAGCTTCCAGCGCATGCGCCAGATCGGCCTCGGCCTGGGGCTGGCGGCGTTGTTGCTGATCCTGTTCCTGCAGCGCCTGACCGTGCGCCGCGCCCTCAAACCACTGGAGCGCGCGCGCGAGCAGATCGCTCAGTTGCAGCAGGGCCAGCGCTCGCAACTCGACGATCAGGTGCCGGTGGAACTGGAACCGCTGGTGGCGCAGATCAACCATTTGCTCGCCCATACCGAAGACAGCCTAAAGCGCTCGCGCAATGCCTTGGGCAACCTCGGCCACGCGTTGAAAACACCGCTGGCGGTGCTGCTGAGCCTGGCCTCCAGCGACAAGCTCGACGACCATCCCGAGCTGCGCAGGATTCTCAAGGAACAACTCGAGCAGGTGCAGCAGCGCCTCAATCGTGAACTCAATCGGGCGCGGTTATCCGGTGATGCGCTGCCCGGCGCGTTGTTCGATTGCGATGCCGAGCTGCCGGGGTTGCTGGCGACGCTGAACATGATTCATGGCGAACACCTGGCCTTGAGTTACGTCGCACCGCCGGGCCTGCAACTGCCGTGGGATCGCGAGGACTTGCTGGAACTGCTCGGCAACCTGCTCGACAACGCCTGCAAATGGGCCGATGCCGAAGTGCGCTTGAGCGTCATCGAGCGCACTGACGGCTTTGCCCTGAGCGTGGAAGATGACGGGCCGGGAATCCCCGAGGAACAACGCGCTCAAGTGTTCAGCCGTGGTACCCGGCTGGATGAGCAGACCCACGGGCATGGGCTGGGCCTTGGCATCGTGCGGGATATCGTCGATACCTGGGGCGGCTTGCTGGTGCTGGGCGAGAGCGAGTGGGGCGGGTTGAAAGTGGTGATCGAGCTGCCTCGGCGGTGAGCCCTTGAAAAGCCCCTCACCCTAACCCTCTCCCAGAGGGAGAGGGGACTGACCGTGGTGATTGGACGAGATACGTCGACCTGAAATACCGAGCCGAACTCAGCATTTGAATGGCGTGAAGATCGGCTCCCTTTCCCGCTCGCCCCCCTTGGGGGAGAGGGCTGGGGTGAGGGGGGAATCTGACTGACACCCCGCAATCTCAGATCAAACGCGAAACTGATCCATCAACCGCTGCTGCTGGTTCGCGAGGCTATTGAGCGACTGGCTCACCCGAGCCGATTCATTCGCCTGTCCCGACAACGATTCGGTCACATCGCGAATCGTCGCCACATTGTTGTTGATCTCCTCGGCCACCGCGCTTTGCTCTTCGGCGGCGCTGGCGATCTGCAGGTTCATGTCGCTGATCACCGTCACCGCATCGCCGATCTGCCGCAGCGCCGTTACAGCCTGGCCCACCTGCTCGACACTGCCCTGGGCCTGACGATGGCTGTTGCCCATCGAGCCGACCACTTCCTGCGTACCGTTCTGCAATTGCTCGATGACCTGGCGGGTTTCCTCCACCGACTCCTGGGTGCGGCGCGCGAGGTTGCGCACTTCGTCGGCGACCACCGCGAAACCGCGTCCGGCTTCACCGGCGCGGGCCGCTTCGATGGCAGCGTTAAGCGCTAGAAGGTTGGTCTGCTCGGCGATTGCGCGAATGGTTTCCAGCACCGTGCCGATCTTCTCGCTGTTGGCAGCCAGGCCCTCGACCTGCACCATCGCTGCGCTCATGTCGGCGGCGAGGGTGTCGATGCTCGCGGTGGTGCGATCGATCACCGTCAGGCCTTGGCGGGTAGCGCGGTCGGCGTCCTTGGCGGCTTCGGCGGCCTGCGCGGCGCTGCGTGCGACGTCCTGCGCAGTGGCACTCATTTCATGGGAGGCGGTGGCGACCTGATCGACCTGACGGTATTGCTGCTCCATGCCAGCGCTGGTCTGGGTAGCGATGGCCGAGGACTGGTCGGCGGTATTGCGCGCGTCCTGCACCGAGCGTTTCACCTCGGCGATGATCGGCTGCAGCTTGTCGAGGAAACGGTTGAACCAGCCGGCCAGTTGCCCGAGTTCGTCCTGCTTGTCATAGGCCAGGCGCCGGGTCAGATCGCCTTCGCCGCTGGCGATGTCTTCAAGCATGTGCGCCACGCCGAGGATCGGCTTGGTCACGCTGCGCGCCATCAGCCACACCAATAGCAAACCGATCAGCGCGGCGAGCAGGCCGAGGCTCAGTTCGATCAGCGTGCCCGAATTATTGCTCGCATCCAGTTGCTGCTTGAGCGCTTCGGCGCGGCTGACGAGGACTTTTTCCGGCACGTCCAACAACACGCCCCACGCCGGCCCGCCGGGAATCGGCTGGAACGGCGACAGCACTTTCAACTGGCCGTTGCTGTGCAGACTGCTCACGCCAGTGCTCGAGGCGAGCAGGCGCAGCAACTCGCTGCCGCTGGCCTGATCCACCGCATCCAGGCGCTGGCTGAGCTTGCCGGCATCCGGGCTGTAGCCGGCGAGCAGGCCGGCAGGGCTGACGATGCTTACCGCGGTCTGACCGTCATAAAGTTTGCGACTGGCATTCTGGCTGATCGCTTGCAGGCTGTTGAGGTTGATGTCGACCGACAACGACGCAATGACTTTGCCGTTGACCTGCAGCGGGAAGACGATGCTGGTCATCAGCACTTTCTGCCCGTCGATGACATAGAAGTACGGCTCGATCACGCAGGGTTTGAGGGTGGTGCGCGGGCAGGTGAACCAGGCGTTGGCGGCCTGACCGCTGGGGCCGGTGCTGGTGTCGCTCATGTCGCTTTCCGGCAGCGCCATCGAGGTGACTTTGCCCGGCGTCGGCTGCGACCAGTACAGGGCGAAGCGGCCCTTGTCGTTGCTGCCCAGCTCAGCCTGATCGGCGAACAGTTCATCCTTGCCGTCCAGCGCGTTGGCTTCAAACACCAGCGACAGGCCGAGCAGGTCGGGGTTGGCCTGCAGCGCGGACTTGACCTGACGGGTCATGTCCTCGCGCAGGTCGAAGGCATCGAGAAAACGCTTCTCGGCCTGTTCCCGCAAGAACAGCACCTGCCGCGAGAAACCGTGGCCGTACTGATAGGCGTCCATGAACTGCTGGCGAATGCCGGCGGCCTGCACTTCACCTTGCGATTCGATCCGCGCCTGCGCCGATTCGGTGAGCATCTCCATGCTCGAGGCCTTGACCAGCGCCGAGCTGTGTTCCATGCGATACAGCGAAAGACCGACCAACAGGGTCACGATACCGGCCAGGCAGAGGCCGGCGAGCAGGGTGATTTTCCATTGGATGGAAAGTTGTCTGAGCGACATGGAAAACATCCTTATCCGATAAATATCTGAGACTTTGCACTGTAGCGGCTGCGTTTGCGCTTTCTTTATCCCTCCAGCGCAATATGACCAATTGCGCATGCGATCCATGTAGGAGCTGCCGAAGGCTGCGATCTTGCGTTTTTGCTCTGGAACAAGATCAAAAGATCGCAGCCTTCGGCAGCTCCTACAGGGCCGTGTGACTTTGACAAGGACTGTTCGCTGCGGCACAGTGCGCGCCCTCTAATAAGACCCTCCGTACAAATCCGCCGGCCAATTCCGGGCGGACTCATCCTGTCTGGCGGTGTGTTTTCACCCGCAGTGTTTTTTGAGGTAGTGAAATGAATGCAGTCATAGCAGCCGTCGGCGTCATGCTGATCCTCAGCCTGTCGCGCGTGCATGTGGTGATCGCGCTGATCGTCGGGGCGCTGGTCGGTGGCCTGACCGGTGGTCTGGGCATCGAAGCGACGCTCAAGGCGTTCAACAGCGGCCTGGGCGGCGGCGCGACGGTGGCGTTGTCCTACGCCTTGCTCGGCGCTTTTGCCGTGGCGATCGCCAAGTCCGGCCTGGCCCATGCGTTGGCCGACAAGGCCCTGGCCATGGTGGACCGGCAACACGCGACGGGCGGCGGTAACGTCAAATGGCTGTTGATCGGCCTGCTCTGGGTGGTGGCGATTGCTTCGCAGAACATCCTGCCGATCCACATCGCGTTCATTCCGCTGCTGGTGCCGCCGCTTCTCTATGTACTGACCAAGCTGCAACTCGATCGCCGTTTGATCGCCTGCGTCATGACGTTCGGTCTGATCACTCCGTACATGTTCCTGCCGGTGGGCTTCGGCAACATCTTCCTCAATGAAATCCTGCTGGCCAACGTCGCGCGCAGCGGCGTCGACATCAGCGGTATCAATGTCACCCATGCCATGGGTATTCCGGCGCTGGGCATGCTGGTCGGCCTCGGCATCGCGTTTATGAGCTATCGCAAGAAGCGCGTCTATGACCTGGCGAAGATCGAACAGGTCGAGCAGACCGCGGTGCAGTACAACCCGCTGAGCCTGATGATTGCCGGTGTGGCGATCGCCGCCGCGTTCGTCATTCAGCTGTTGTTGGACTCGATGATTATCGGTGCGCTGGCCGGGTTTCTGATCTTCTCGGCATCGGGCATCGTCAAGTGGCGCGAGACCGATGATCTGTTCACCGAAGGCATGAAAATGATGGCGATGATCGGCTTCATCATGATCGCCTCCTCCGGTTTCGGCGAAGTGATCAAGGCCACCGGCGAAGTGCAGACCCTGGTAGAAGCCTCGGCGGCGTGGATCGATCACAGCAAGGGCGTCGGTGCCCTGATGATGTTGCTGGTCGGGCTGCTGGTGACCATGGGCATCGGCTCGTCGTTTTCCACCGTGCCGATTCTCGCGGTGATTTTCGTGCCGCTGTGCGTGCAACTGGGCTTCAGTCCGATCGCCATCGTCTGCATCGTCGGCACTGCCGGTGCGTTGGGTGACGCCGGATCGCCGGCCTCGGACTCGACCCTCGGCCCGACCTCCGGCCTGAACATCGACGGCCAGCATCACCACATCTGGGACACCGTCGTACCGACCTTCCTGCACTACAATTTGCCGCTGTTGGCGTTTGGCTGGGTGGCGGCGATGGTTCTCTAAACGGCCCACCAACCCTCTTGTAGGAGTGAGCCTGCTCGCGATAGCGGTGTATCCGTCGCCTCATCCGCTGACTG